>DAOOBP010000033.1:0-20185 GCA_035407925.1 Salinivirgaceae bacterium | reverse complement strand
GAATAGATTTCGAGGAGGGGAAACATTCGGTTGAAATAATTACAAACGCAAAAACCATAATTAAAAGCCCCGGAATACCTGACGAGAGTGAAATTGTTGTGCAAGCGAAAAAATCGGGTGTAGAGATTATCGGGGAAATTGAGTACGGTGCGCGTAATACAAATGCGAAATTTATTGCCATCAGTGGCTCGAACGGCAAAACTACAACCACACTTTTAATCTACCATATATTAAAGCAAGCAGGATTAAAAGTAGGGTTAGCCGGCAACGTGGGACAGAGCTTAGCGCGACAAATTGTTACGGAAAACCCTGATTGGTTTGTGGTAGAACTGTCAAGTTTTCAACTCGATACGATGTTTACTTTTCACGCACACATTGCAATTTTAATGAACATCACGCCCGACCACTTAGACCGTTACAACTATAATTTCGATAATTATATAAATTCAAAATTCAGGATTTTACAAAATCAAAACCAGTCTGACTATTTCATATATTTTGCAGACGACCCTGTAATAGAAAAAAAGGTGTCTGAACTAAATATCGCCGCAAAAAAGCTAACATTTAGTTTAAAAGATGACGCAAAAAAAAACGCTTATATATCAGGAAATCAAATAGTAATAAAATATAACAATCAACTAAATATGTTTTACGACGAACTAATAGTTAAAGGTAAACACAATTTGTGCAATGCCATGGCAGCGGGCTTAACAGCCGATATAACTAATATCAAAAATGAGAAAATTAGGGAATCATTGGCAAGCTTTACTGGTGTTGAACATCGATTAGAAGAGTACTTAACGATTCATGGTGTTCTCTATATCAATGATTCAAAAGCCACGAATATCAACTCTACTTGGTATGCTCTTGAAAGCATGACTAAACCGACTGTTTGGATTGTAGGAGGAGTTGACAAGGGCAACGACTATTCAGAATTAGACGACGTTGTGGCTAAAACAGTTAAAGCAATTGTATGTCTGGGTACAGACAACAAAAAAATATTTAGCCACTTTAAAGACAAAGTAAACATTATTGTAGAAACACAATCAATGAAAGAGGCTGTATATACTGCTTATAAACTTGCTGAACCTAATGATGTAGTTTTGCTAAGCCCAGCTTGTGCAAGTTTTGATCTGTTTTCAAATTACGAAGATCGCGGCAAAAAATTTAAAGAAGCTGTAAGAGATTTATAATTAGAGCAATAGAATGAAGGCTGTATTTGCATATTTGAAAGGAGACAGAGTGATATGGGTAATTACCATAATGCTTTGTCTTGTATCAATATTGGTAGTTTACAGCTCAACTGGAACGCTTGCCTACAAACAAGCCGGAGGAAATACATTTTACTATTTAAGCAAACAACTGTTGTTTGTGGGAGCTTCGTTATTAACAGTTTTTCTCACACATCGAATAAATTACAAGGTTTTATACAGTTTTGCAAAGCTTCTATATTACGCATCCATACCATTGTTGTTATACACATTGGTTCGTGGTGTAAACATAAACGAAGCCGCACGTTGGATAACACTCCCGGGAGGATTCTCTTTTCAAACCTCCGATTTGGCAAAATTGGCATTAATGATGTATTTGGCGACACAAATATCTCTAAAACAGCCCGATATAAAGGATTTTAAAAAGGGTTTCGTTCCACTGTTGATTCCTATAGGACTAACCTGCATGCTTATTTTGCCTGCCAACTTCTCAACAGCAGCATTAATTTTCGTTAGCTCAATGGTATTGTTATTTATTGGCAGAGTTCGAATTAAACACATTGCGCTACTGGCGGGTGTTGGGGTTGTGGGTATTGGCATTTTTGTTTTGATTGCCCTTAACTCGCCCGACTCGGGACGCGTTGGAACGTGGAAGCGCAGAATTGAAAATTTTGTTTCTAAAGATGGCGAGAACTTTCAGGCTGACCAAGCTAAAATTGCTGTAGCCACAGGCGGAATGTTTGGCAAAGGTCCGGGTCAAAGCGTTCAGAGAAATATATTGCCTCACCCCTACTCCGATTTTATTTTTGCCATTATAATAGAGGAGTACGGGCTTATCACGGGAATATTTATAATGTCGCTATATCTGATACTTCTTTTCAGAAGTGTCGCATTGATAAGGAAATGTCCAACCACCTTTCCTGCATTTTTAGTTGCGGGAATGGTTATATTAATTGTATTACAGGCTTTTGCACACATAGGGGTAAATACAGGTGTATTTCCAGTTACAGGGCAAACACTGCCAATGATTAGCATGGGAGGTACTTCCATGATTATTAATGGAATACAAATAGGAATCATACTAAGTGTGAGCAAAGAGATATTGAAACAAAATATGGCTAATGCGCCATCTGAACAGACAAACAATACAGATAATGAAGTCGAAGATGAAGGAAATATCACCGATAAAATTATTGATTAGCGCCGGAGGAACCGGAGGTCATATATTTCCGGCATTAGCAGTAGCCAATGAGTTCCGTAGCAAATATCCCGACAGCAAGATACTGTTTGTTGGGGCATTGGGCAAAATGGAGATGGAAAAGATACCACAATCAGGTTACGAGATAGTTGGGTTGCCTGTAAAAGGTATGCCTCGAAAGCTCTCGTTTAAAATGATTCCATTTGTTATCTCGTTGATTAAAAGTATGTTAATGGCTCGAAAAGTTGTAAAACGATTTAAGCCAACTGTTGCAGCTGGATTTGGTGGTTTTGCATCGGGACCTGTGCTCTATTGGGCTTCACGAATGAAAGTTCCAACGCTAATTCAAGAACAAAATAGTTATGCCGGCGTAACAAACAAAATCTTGTCCAAAAAAGCGAAAACAATTTGCGTTGCATACGATGGAATGGAGAAGTTTTTCCCGAAAGAGAAGATAGTTTACACAGGAAATCCTGTTCGTAAATCTATGTCACTCAGCAATGTAAATATTACTGAAGCACATGAATTTTTCAACGTTACTAACGATAAGCCTATTGTTCTTGTCTTGGGAGGCAGCTTGGGCGCAAGGTCGGTTAACAATCAGGTACTGGAATCGTTGCCTTGGTTTATCGAAAACAATATACAGCTGTTGTGGCAAACAGGAAACTTGTATTACAGCGAAATGGTCGAAAAATCAAAGGATTACGACCTGACAAATATTCGCGTTCTGCGATTTATTGATAAAATGGATTTTGCCTACACCGCAGCAGATATCATTGTTTCGCGCGCAGGAGCGGGCACAATCTCGGAGCTTTGCATTGTGGGCAAGCCTGTTGTTTTAATTCCAAGTCCTAACGTGGCAGAAGACCACCAAACGTTCAATGCAAGGGCTTTATCCGAAAAACAGGCTGCTATACTGCTTCCTGATAATAAAATCAATGAACTTACAACCGTATTAAGCAAACTAACTAAAGATAAAGAGCTTACAGACGAGCTTTCAACGAATATTAAAAAACTTGCATTGGCTAATGCCGACAGAGATATATCAAACGAAATAGAAAAACTTGCTTTACAAAAGAGATGATACAAAACAGTAACCATATTAAAAACATTTTTTGCATTGGCATTGGCGGCATTGGCATGAGCGCTCTGGCACGCTATTGGAAACATGCAGGCAAAAATGTAGCCGGTTACGATTTACGTGAAACCAAACTTACGCGCAAGCTTGAAAGCGAGGCGATTAAAGTTTTTTATTCAGACGACACAGAGTTAATTCCCTCGCAATTCCTTACAGGAGAGACACTTGTAGTTAGGACTCCTGCGGTTCCCGACACTCTGTCGGTGCTAAAAATCTGGAGCGACTACGGCAAAACAGTAATGCGCCGTTCGCAGATGTTAGCTCTGATAGCGTCAAATCACAAAGTTTACGCTGTTTCCGGTACGCACGGAAAAACATCCATAACAACGCTACTTTCACACTTGCTAAATCAACGCGAGCAGGGAGTAAATGCATTTATGGGAGGAATTTCGCGCAACTATGGCACAAATATTTTGTTGTCAAACTCTGTCGAAATGGTTGTCGAGGCTGACGAATACGACAGGGCGTTTTTACAACTAAATCCGCATGCGGCAATTATTACATCAGTAGAGGCTGACCATCTCGATATTTACCAAAATTTAGAAAATTTAAAATCGGCGTTCAATCAGTTTGCAGAACAGGTCTCGCAAGAGGGATTTATTATTTGCAAAAGGGGAATAGCATTGAAACCCAATAAAAACACCGAACTGCTGACCTATCACGCCGAAGACGATACTGCCGATATTTTTGCAAACAACATCAAAATTGTTGATGGCTGTTATCAATTCGACCTTGTGACACCGTTTGGCAAGTTTAATTCGCTGCAAATAGGGGCTCCGGGATATTACAATTTTGAAAATGCGGTGGCGGCATCTTCGTTTGCTATAAAAGTTGGATTGAATGAAGACTTACTAAGAACGGGGCTTCTGTCATTCAAAGGTGTCGAGAGACGTTTTGAAATGCACAACAAATCCCCCGAAATTTACATTGATGATTATGCTCACCATCCTGGCGAAATAGATGCTTGCATAAAATCAGTACGCACAATTTTCCCCGACAGGAAAATTACAGTTATATTCCAACCACACCTATATTCACGAACAAGAGATTTAGAATCGGAGTTTATAACATCCTTAAGTTCAAGCGATTTGACAATAATAACCGACATTTATCCAGCCCGCGAGCAACCGATTGAGGGAATAACGGGTCAAGCGTTGGCGAGCAAAGTTAAAAATGGTAAATACGTCGCTTTCGATGATATAATCTCGTTTGTTAAAAACCAACGTTTCGATATTTTGGTAACAATGGGCGCTGGAAGCATTGGCGATAAAGCATTGCAAATTAAAGATATTTTAAACGACAGAGTATGAGCTTAAAAATGAAATATATTATAGGATACTCAGTTTTAGCGCTGTACGCCTTTATTACGGCGGGCTTTGTCTCTAAAAAGTCAGCTGAAGAGGTTTGCAGTAAAGTTGAGGTTTCGCTTACTGACACTGTCAATCAATTAGTTGTACCGCGTGATATCACCAAACTTATGGAGGATAAAAAGAACTCGGTATATGGACACCGTTTTTCTAACATAAACAAAATGCAGATTGCCGAACTGATAACTAACAATATTGCGCTGGTTAAAGAGGTTGGAGTATATAGGGCAACTGACGGCACTATCTGCATAAATATTGAGCAACGTAAACCTATTCTTCGCATAATCAACAAATACAACCAAAGCTATTACGTTGATACAGAGGGATATTTAATTCCATTATCAGATCACTGGAGCGCAAGAGTTTTAGTGGCAAATGGTGATATTACTGAAAAATCTCAGAAAAACAAGGCTATCCATATCGACTCACTCAACACTAATATCGAAATTAAACAACGGGAGACACTAAGAGAATTGATAATACTTGCAAAACATATAAATGAAGATGAGTTTTTAAATGCACAAATAGAGCAGATATACGTCAACAGAAACGAATACGAAATGATACCAAAAGTAGGTTCTCACATAATCTATTTTGGACCTATTGATAACTATGTGGATAAGTTTTTTAATCTTAAAGCAATATATTATAAGGGATTTGCTAACTTAGGCTGGCGAAAATATAAGGCTATAAATCTTAAATATCAAAACCAAGTAATTTGCACAAAACGTTAGATCTATGATAAAAGAGAGAAACATTGTTACGGCTATTGATATTGGAACAACAAAAATTGTTGCAATCATTGCTAAAGTTCTTGAAAATGGCAAAGTTGAAGTTTTAGGCTATGGACACGAAAAAAGCATTGGAGTAAAACGAGGCGTTGTTCTTAATATCGACGAGACCGTCAGAAGCATTAAAAATGCGGTAAAGAAAGCAGAAGCGCAATCTGGATTAACAATTAAAAGCGTATATGTTGGAATGGCTGGTCAACATATAAAGTCTTTGCGCACAAGCGGGTATATTACTCGCGAATCATTCGAAGAACCCATTACTGCAAGTGAAGTTGAAAAGCTAGCAGCGACAATGAATAGCATTTCTGTTGATGTTGGACAAGAAGTAATTCACATACAGCCACAAAGCTATAATGTTGACAAAGAGATGGGTATTATGAATCCTGTAGGCGTAGCAGGTAAACGGCTTGAAGGTAATTTCCATATAGTTATTGGAGAGATAACTGCAGCAAATCATCTAAAAAGATGTATAACTAAAGCAGGGTTATCATTGAAAAAAATATTTTTAGAGCCATTTGCTTCAAGCGCCGCCGTTCTGACCGAAGATGAGAAAACTGTTGGCGTAGCATTAATAGATATCGGCGGTGGAACCACAGACATAGCTGTTTATTGTGATGGAGTTATACAACACACTGCTGTAATTCCTTTCGGCGGACAGTGTGTTACAGAAGACTTGCGTAAGGAGTTTGCAATATTAGATCATCAAGCCGAAAAGATGAAAGTTAACTATGGTCACGCAATTGCAAACGACAAATCGCTTTTAAACAAAAGAGTGACAATACCGGGTATTGGCGGACGCGATGCCAAAGAGTTTGAATTTTACCATATTGCCGGGATAATCGAAGCAAGAATGAGCGAAATTATCGAGCTTATTCGTTTCGAATTAGAATCAACCGGACTGTTAGACAGGCTAGGTGCCGGAATAGTGTTGACAGGTGGCGGTTCTATGATAAAGAATCTCAGTCAATTAATGGCGTTCTACCTTGGAAAAGATATACGAGTTGCAGCTCCAAGGGTTTTGGCATCATCGGAGATAAATAAAAATATAAACTCGCCTGTTTATTCAACAAGTATAGGATTGTTACTCAATGGATACGAAGACCTTTTGGTTAACAAGCCCGAAATTGAAGATACCTCAAAAGATGAGGATTTACCAGAAGACGAATCGAGAAAAAAAGATTCTACTTTTAATAAGCTAAGCTCATTCTTTTCAAAATTTAAAGGAATAAGTTTCGATGTGCCAGACCATGAAATGAACACAAAAACAGAATAACAACCATGAGTGAAACTATAATGAATTTCGATTTACCAACCAAAAAATCATCAATAATTAAAGTGATAGGTGTTGGGGGCGGAGGAGGAAATGCAGTAACCCACATGTTTCGAGAAGGGATTACCAATGTCGATTTTGTAATTTGTAACACCGATGCCCAGGCATTAGAGCAGAGTCCAATTCCAGTAAAAATCCACTTAGGTCCCACAATATCAGGTGGCTGCGGAGCTGGAAACAGACCTGAACGAGGTAAACAGGCAGCTATTGAAAGCCTCGATCAAATAACCGAACTACTTAAACACAATACCAAAATGGTGTTTATTACCGCAGGTATGGGAGGAGGAACGGGAACAGGAGCTGCTCCTATAATAGCACAAGAAGCTAAAAATTTAGAAATACTTACAGTCGGAATTGTATCTATACCATTCCTTTTTGAAGGCAAAAGACGACTAAAACAAGCCATTGAAGGACTTGAAGAGATGAGAAAAAACGTTGATGCTCTTTTGGTTATCAGCAACGAAAAAATCAGAGAGATTCATGGCGATCTGGGAATGAAAGCAGCTTTTGCCAAAGCAGACAACATACTAACAACGGCTGCTAAAGGTATTGCCGAGATTATTACTGTGCCTGGTTTAGTAAATGTCGATTTTGAAGATGTCTATACCGTAATGCACGACTCGGGTGTCGCACTTATGGGGTCAGCCGTAGCCGAAGGAGAGAACAGAGCTATAGACGCAATCCAAGAGGCTCTTACATCGCCACTGCTTAATAATAACGATATAAACGGAGCGAAAGACATTCTGCTAAATATCACCAGCGGCAAAAATAATATAACTCTCGACGAGATGACAATTATTACCGATTACCTACAAGAGGCAGCCGGTAAAAATGCCGATGTAATCTGGGGCGCAAACATAGACGAATCTTTAGAAGATGAGTTAATTGTAACAGTAATCGCTACAGGATTTAACGCCGATGCTATACCTGAACTGCACGGAAACAGTAAACCGAAAGTTATCAAACACGACCTAAACACAAGCAAACCTACTGTAACTGAAAACTATAGTAGTAGCTCAACAGAAATAATTACACCTGCTCAACCAATCGTTTCAACAGGACTGAACAGTAGTGAGGATACCGAAGATACAGTAAGTAACAATCATCTAAAATCGCAAAAGAAATATAATAGCATCGATTATTTAAAAAACATACGCAATATTGATGAGATAGAAAACATACCAGCTATTAAAAGACGAGAAATTATATTTGATAAAAGCGCTACATTGGTGAGTGAAGATGAGGTAAGATTCTTTTCTCTAGCAGAAGAAGATGGAAATATTAAATTAAGGAAAAACAACTCGTACTTGGACAAAAACGTGGACTAATATGAGGTAAAAGGTGCAAGGAACAAGGTACAAGTAGTTTTACATTATAAACAATTAACTGAATACATAATGAGTTTTGAAGAAAAAATAAACAACCTTATAAAAGAGGCTATGAAAGCCAAAGAGCGTGAACGCCTTGAGGCTTTACGTGCCATAAAATCCGCTATTTTGCTTGAACGAACAAAAGAGGGCGCAACAGGGGAGCTAACCGAGGAGGATTTTTTGAAAATGATATCCAAAATGGTTAAACAACGAGACGACTCAGCTGAAATATACAGACAACAAAACAGACCAGAACTTGCCGAAAAAGAGGAGTTCGAAGCATCGGTTATACGAGAATTTTTGCCAAAACAGCTTACTGTTCAGGAAGTTGAAAGCCATATTAAAGCCATAATAGCCAAAACAGGCGCTCAAAGCATGAAAGATATGGGCAAAGTAATGTCGCAAGCCACAGCAGAACTGGCTGGCAAAGCTGAATCGAAAACTATTGCGGAGATTACGAAGAGGATTTTGTCGGGAAGCTAAATAGAGTGAGAATAAATTATTTAGGGACATCCCTTAAGTTTTTACTTAATGGATGTCACTAAATGTTATAAAACTCCAGATTTCGTCGCCGAAAAGCTTCCTGTTTCACTTATTTGTACTTAACGGCGACACCCGATACATTGGGCCTCCAAAATTGATAATCATAATGGATGTTGACAATAGCGTCAGCGCTCTCTTTTTTTCCACGTTCTTTTAATATCTTTAGAAGCTTTTCTTGGCTGTGAAAAATTCCACCGTCTGCCTGTATATACATTATACCAATTGTAATTTTAAAATAGTCCAATCTTTTTAAAATTTTACAATGGTAAATACCGATGTAACAGATACATAGTTCAAACGAACGATAGTGAAGTTTGGACTATAGTAGCTGTCCAATCGGTATTATTTCGCTATACTCCTTTGTAAGATTGGATGCAAAAAACAGTTCTACATCGTTTTGGTCGGTCTTTTGAATATTTGCAGTCTGAGTTGTAATACCAATTGTAATTTTAAAATAGTCCAATCTTTTTTAAAATTTTACAATGGTAAATACCGATGTAACAGATACATAGTTCAAACGAACGATAGTGAAGTTTGGACTATAGTAGCTGTCCAATCGGTATAAGACAACTGCTTAAAAAAGAGATGATAAAAAAACATCATCACTGTTTTTCCGATGGTTTTCATGGTAGTGTTTTTTAAAAGTTTGATTATACTCCGTTTAACGTGGCATTGATTACAATATGTTATCTGAATTTAAGTACAATGTTCAAAATTGTGTTGTATCGCAGAAAATAATTACTTTATTCTAAGCACATCATTTTAACCTTGCTAATGGTTCCTTTCATTTCCCTTTTGTAGTCATTAAAAATTTAGAATTTGAAATTAGAACTACTGCATAGCTTTTGGTAACATCAATAAGAATGGAATACATCTATTCCAATTTAAAACATAGTAGTTATACCCAAGTGCAATGTTTTGATAATAATCGGGACGATTATCCCAATAATATTTTTCAGAGTTAATTGACCACGCATATATTCCAAGTTTTGACACCAAAAACCATTTTTCTAACAATCTTGCTGATCTACCATTTCCATCTATAAAAGGGTGTATTTTAGCCAGCCAAATGTGAATCATCGAAGCGAAATAAAAAATTTCTTTATAACTCAAATCACTTTTTAGCAACTCATCAATATCATCAAAGAGTTTAGAAAACTCCTCTTTTAAAAATTGTGGTTCAACTGCCAAATATACAGGCTTTAATGTTTTTGAGTCTCTTATTCCTACTTGTTCCTTTCTTAAAACACCTCTTTCCTTAGCAGGTAGAAGCGTTTTTGATAAAAGATAATGGGTTTTTAAAAAGTTGGCTCGATTCAATTTATTCTCTGAAGCAAACTTATATGCTTCCATTAAAGCTTCAATTTCTTGAACCTCTTTTTTCTTTGGTGAGGTTTTCTTTCCTCTATTTCTGAAAAAACTATTAACATCGAGGGTATTCCCCTCAATATTAGACGAATAAAGAGATGACGCGATAATATAATATTCAAAATCTTCTAGCGAGAATTGGGTTTTGGCTTTCAACATATTAACAGCATCAAACCAATCAACTTCCACCAAATTTGAATATTCTTGCAGATATTCAACAGATATTAATTTCAAGCGTTTCTCCATAAATAATTGTTCATTGATAATTACTAATTGTTCATTGCTATATACACAACAGTTTAACAGCAATAATCACAAAAACCATAGCTATAGGATAAATCGTAGCGTAGGCAACCGCAGGCACGTTGTTTTTGGTCATTGCGTCTGCTGCGGCTAATCCGGGTGTGCTTGTCATTCCTCCGGCAATTGCACCTAATAGCTCAAAAATATTGGTTTTATAAACAAATCGAGATATAAGAAGAGTTATTATCATCGGAACAAGGGTTATAACTGCTCCAACAGCCAACATTTGCATCCCGTAATTACCGATTACTTCTACAATATTTTTCCCTGCATCGGCGCCAACAGCCACAAGGAAAAGCGCTAATCCTAATTGCCGAATAAGCTGATTAGCAGGAGATGATAAAGTCCATATAATAGGACCTGTCCTACCTGTACGACCTAAAATCAAGGCTATTAGCAACACTCCACCGGTTAGACCTAAACTAAAGGCGTAATCGTCGAACACTACCGTTAATTGTCCTATTACGGCTCCTAAAATTATACCAAGCGCTATAGGCATAATATCTGTGTCAGAAAGCTTTTGGTCGTCGTTTCCGAACAGACGTGCAATCTCTTGCATATCGTCTTTACGTGCAGCTACCATTATTTTATCGCCAAGCTTTAGCTTAAATGATGGTGTTGGAGTAATATCTATCCCCGAACGCCTTACACGAGTTACGGTAACGAGCAAATCACCTATTTGCTCAATATCGCCGAGCCTTTTGTTGTGAATATCCTTGTTGGTAATCAACATTGGTCTTACGTCATACTCTCTACTTAATACGATTTTCTCTTTGGTGGCAGGACCTATTACACTCTCAACTCTATCAAGAGCCTCTAACGTTCCAACCGCTCTTATTATATCGCCTTTGGCAAATACAGTTTCGGGGTTCGCTGTGGTGGCTACACCTTCATGTAAAATGCGACTAACAACTGCTCCTGTTATACGCCGCAAATTTATTTCACGTATAGTTTTACCAACAACACCTTCGTTTTGAACAACATAGTGCCGTCTATGCAATTCAGGGTGTTCGTTTAATTGCCGTTGCTTTAAATTCTCCTCCTCTTTGCTAAGATTTACTCGCAGCATTTTAGGCGCTAACCTTATAAAAAGAATCACACCTATTACACCAAAAGGATAAGCAATTGAGTAACCTATTGAGGCTAATGGAGAACTCGACTCATTTATTGCAGTTGCCAAACCGGGAGTACTCGTCAGCGCCCCTGTAAATAAGCCGACTGTTAGGTTTTTATCGTAACCTAAAATCCAAGTAAAAAGCCACGTTAATAAAGCGCCTGAGCCCACAATAATAAAAGCCAAAAAGGCATATTGCCGACCGTGAGACTTAAATGAGTCGAAAAATCCCGGACCAGCTTGTATTCCTACTGTATATATAAAAAACAGCAAGCCAATATATTGTAAAATTGGAGGCACGCTAAATCCGTAATATCCGAATATCATGGCAACAAACAATACAGCTGAAACATCTAAAGAGAAACCGAAAACCTGAATTCTGCCAATAAAATAACCTATTGCAATTACTGCAAACAGTAGGAAATAGTCCTGTGTTATTATTTCGCTCATAACTTAACCGTTTTTATTTGTCCAACACCTGACGTACAATTTTTGCAATATATTTCCCCAAAATATCAAACTCGATATTCACAACCGTGCCGGGCTTATATGTGTGAAATATAGTATTTTCGTATGTGTAGGGAATTATAGCTACTTGAAACGAATTGTCGCGACTGTTAACAACAGTTAAACTAACTCCATCTACAGAAATTGAGCCTTTCTCAACGGTTACGTGGTCGGGGTTTTTAAAATCATATTCAAATGTGTAATACCAACTTCCATCAGCCTCTTCAACTTTCGTACATACAGCTGTTTGATCAACATGACCTTGCACAACATGACCATCGAAACGACCATTTGCACTTACGGAGCGCTCCAAGTTTACAAGCGATCCCACTTGCAGCTGTCCCAAACTACTTTTGTCTAAAGTCTCTTTAATAGCTGTTACTGTATAGCTATCGGCAGTTTTACGAACAACCGTAAGACAAACACCATTATGTGAGACACTTTGGTCAACTCTCAACTCATTTACAAACGGGCATGTTATTGAAATATCAATATTTTCCTGTTTTTTTTCAATGGAAACGACTTTCCCCATTGCTTCAACTATTCCTGAAAACATAAGCGTATAGATTTATTTGATTATTAAATTTTAGTACAAAACTAAGGAAACTTATAGATATAAAAAAAGCAACAACCAATAACGATTGTTGCTTTTTGGGTGGAAGATGGGATTCGAACCCACGACCTACGGAACCACAATCCGCCGCTCTAACCAGCTGAGCTACATCCACCATTTTTGAGAGTGCAAATATAAAACCTTTATTGTTATTTTGCAAAAAATATTAATAAATTAGAAGACGGAGCACACGGATTGAACAGATTATCACAGGTTATTGAGTTGAAAGTTTACAAAGTCGGGGTCTAAAGACTGAGTGAAGCTGTTAATAATTCGTAATTTATTTATACCAATTGCAAATACCTATGTTACAGACAGATAGTTCAAACAAACATAGTGAAGTTTGGACTATAGTAGCTGTCCAATCGGTATTAGTTAGATGCAAAAAACCAACTGTCTCATAATAAAACAATTGGCTCTTTATCAATTTATGAGTGTTTCTATACTAAGAAATCTATTGTTCTTTAACACATCTGACTGCAAATCCTGATGTTTTCTGTACAACAGTAGTGTCGATAGCATTGGAATTGTAGTACATTGTTACAGAAAAAGCATTTTCATAATTTTGTTCTGTTTTTGTCCACCACAAGCCTTCTAAGCCTATTGAACTAAAGTCTCCATCAAGGTTTCTCATACCTGAAGGAAGTGCGCCAAATGAAAAGTTGTCGGTGCCGAAAGACACACTACTTTCTTCCCAGCGTGGATGTTCTGCTGTTGCGCACCCTGCCACTGGAGAATTGACTTGTCGGCACGATTTCAATTGAGCAGCATTATCGTTACCAACGTAATTAATAAGTTCCATCCATTCATCAACAGTTGGCATTCTCCATCCGAACGGACATATTTTACGAGCATCTTTAACAGCGTGCCAGTTGTACAACACGCCATAAGCTTTACGCATTTCTCCTGCGGAATTTATACCTTCGAGTGATGAATATGGGTAAATAGCACAAGAACCCATAGAAGTTTCGTACCATTCTGTATTTGAAAGGTTTGTTATAATAGCATCATTATTTTCGTACCTCATTACCCTAAGGTTTTGAGCCATCCACTCTTTCTCGTTGACTACTGCGGTAGTGTATTGATTTCCTTCAATATCTATAACAATGCCATCCGGTAAAGTTGTAAACTCGACTTGATCAGCATAATCAATTTTCTCTGCATCCTTTGCAAAGGCTCTTACATAATATTTGGTGTTTTGGGTTAGTCCCGTTAAAATACTTTCAAACATTCCGCCTCCTGCACCATTAATTGTTTTATTATCATTAAGTGTTGGTTCGGGGTTTGTACTCCAGCATACACCGCGTACTAATCCAATTTTATCCTCGTTTTCCACAATATTGCCGCCTGACAAAGCCATATTTTGAGTAAACTTCTCGACAGGAATTGTTGTTATTGTGCTAACAGCTCGGGTTAAGAACATAATTGCGGGAGCGTAAACAATCCCGACTTCGTTTATAGCGTATGCCCTTGCATAATATCTAGTGGCACGTACTAATCCCGTCATTTTACAGTCAAAATTTGTATAATCTCCTTCCCCCGCGATTACATTGTCGTTAATCGTTGGTGTAGAATGAGTTGCCCAGCATACTCCAAATTCTTTTGGAGGGCTTACTTTTGTGTCAGGGATTTTGCCACCAGTTAAGGCTGAGTTAGTGGTAATTCTGGTTGCTGATTTTGTTACTATAGCAAACCCGGGATCTTTGCTACAGCCGCTGAGAAACAGTAAAATCAACATGCTTAAAGGTATCGATAAAAATAGGTTTTTCTTCATCTCTATTATTTTTTAGCGATTATTTTTATAAAGAATTTATAAGGCTGTTTATGTTTACTGTGTCAAAGTTATTGAAAAATAAATAAAGAAAGAATAAATTCAACTATATTTATTATTTTTTAGGATAAATATAAATTAATACCTGTGTAAAATTTTATAAAGATTGGACTATTATAAAATTACAATTGGTGTAAGTTGTTTTTATTTTCAATAAAAATTTTAGGAAAAATATTTCAATTCAATATCAAAAACAATCATTTCGGTATTCTATTATTGATTAATCTGTTTTTTCTGTATTAATTTGACTAACAGTCGTAATTTTACTGTTCAAAAAATTATTATTAGCTTCATAAAAATATTAAACCTAGGAGTAAATTTGTACTTTATTTTTAATATTATTTATTTAACAAAATGAAAAACAACGAGTTACATTTTATAAGCCGATTATCAACCTATACCTTTAAAACTACTTTAATGCGTATTTTAATGGTCTCTTTTGTTGGAGCATTCTTTCTGTTTCTTGCAGAAAATGTTACGAGTGAAATAGAACTTAATGTGCCGTTATATGTTTATTTGCAGGTTGTTGCGGTATTTATTGCTTTAACCGAAGCTAACGTTTTATTTGATAATTTATCAGAACGTTTTTTCCCTATCCCCTCAAAAATCAAAATAAGAGTATTGATACATTTTTGTTTAAGCCTTACAATTGGAATTTTTGCAATATTATACTTCGATAACTTTAGTGTTTTCGAAAATATATTAAAACAAAGAATTGTGTGGCTTATGGTAGTGTTAGGGCTTATTTTTGTTTTTTTTCTTGTCATGGTTTCCATAAGTATTAGAATTACGGAAAAGTGGATTTTTTCGCAAAAAGAGATCGACCGACTAAAAGAGGCTAAACTTAAAAGCGACTACAATTCGTTGCAAGATCAGTTAAATCCACACTTTTTGTTTAATAATTTAAGTGTGTTGAAATCTATGATAATATACGATCCAAAATCGGCGGTGGTGTTTACGCAAAATTTTACCGATGTATATCGATATGTGCTTCAAAGTGTGCAGAAAACAACTATAGCCTTGACAGAAGAGTTAGAGTTTATTAAAGCATATTTGGCAATTCACAAAGAGCGACTTGGTGACAAGTTAGAGGTTGAATTTGATATTGATCCAGATTCGTTAAATAAACACTTGCCACCATTATCGCTTCAACTTCTTGTCGAGAATGCAATAAAACACAATGTTGCCACTCAAAAAAATCCCCTGATGATTGAAGTTACATCCACCAATAGCGAGATAATAGTTAGAAACAATATTTTACTAAAAGAGACAACAGACTCAACGGGTAAAGGTCTGACAAACCTTATTCAACGTTTCGAGATGCTTACCGAAGAAAAGCCAAAGATTGTTTCCGATGATAAGTTTTTCATAGTATCATTACCTTTAATAGAACAAAATTAAATAATTAGGCAAAAGGTACAAGTAGAAAAAACTTTATAAACTTTTAACTTTACAAACTTTTTAACTTCTAATTTCTAATTTCTGATTTCTAACTTTAATATAGACCTTAAACTGAAAAAATTATAAACATATGCATGTGCTAATAATTGAAGACGAAAAACATAATCAACGGCTTTTACAAGGCATGATAAATTCACTCAGACCACAGTGGACAATAGTTGAGTTGCTTGAGAGTGTTGCCGACAGTATTGAGTGGCTACAATCCAACAGCGCTGATATTATTTTTATGGACATTCAATTAGCTGACGGCGTCTGCTTCTCGATTTTTGAAAAGGTTGATGTAATAACACCCGTGATTTTTACAACTGCGTATGACAATTATGCAATTCAAGCATTTAAAGTAAATAGTATCGATTACTTGTTAAAACCTATAAAAGAGGAAGAGCTGTTGAAATCTATCGAAAAGTTAGAAAAAAACATTGCTCTACTGAGCAATACTCCAAATTACAAAGAGCTTTACGATATTATCGCAAACAGAGAGAAAAAATATCGTACACGTATTTTAATACACGGAGCCAGAAACTACTTTAAGATTGATGTAAGTTCAGTTGCCTATTTTTATAGCCAGAGCAAACTAACATTTGCAAGAATGAAAGACAGGTCTGAATATCAGGTTGATATGACCCTTGAATCATTAGAAAAAGAGTTAGATAGCAATATTTTTTTCCGTACAGGAAGAAATATGCTGGCAAATATCGACTCAATAGTTAGTTTTGAGGACTATTTTGGAGGAAAACTTGTTCTGAAACTCAATCCTCCTTTTGACGAAACCGTTACCGTTAGTCGCCTGAAAAACAGCGCCTTTAAAAAGTGGATTGGAAAATAAACTCATTTCAATTACGAGTTACGAGTTATCAATTTTTATAAATATCCGCATGAATACCTTACTTAATTAATAACCACATAGACACATAGTTTTTTTATGTAAGGTAAAATAGCTACACAATAATCATAGTAGCATAGCTACTATTACTATGTGTAAAACAAGTTTTCTATGTAACACTTGTATCAATGTATCCTTTACAACCCTAACTCCGCTAATTTAGATGGTTGTTTTTAATATAATATGTTGATGTTAAGATTATTACATGTTAAAAAACAGACCACTTAAATTAGATTGTCTATTCTTTTCTTTTCAATAACAAGATATATACAAGCTATAGATGGGTAATTTGACAGAGTTTGGGTTTCAATTAACTATATTTTCTATGTATCTATGTGGTTTTAAAAAGGATTTTTATGTTCTATATATAGGTAAATATACGGTTATTCATATCAATTTTTAACTCGTAACTCGTAATTGTTCATTGCACACTTCGGCTATGCTCAGTGCATCGCATTGCTAATTGTTAATTGAGGTCAGTCCGCTACGCTCCAGAAAAGCCTCAATAGACGGTTCTTCACCTTTAAACTTTACATATAGTTGCATTGGATGTTCGCTTCCTCCTTTTGAAAGTATATTCTCCCGAAAACGTTGCGCAGTCTCTTTATCGAAAATGCCGTTTTGTTTGAACAGCGAATAAGCGTCAGCATCTAAAACTTCAGCCCATTTATATCCATAATATCCTGCAGCGTAGCCCCCTGCAAATAGATGCCCAAAAGTATTACTCATACAGGCGCCTTCAACATCAGGGAACAGTTCAAACTTGCTCATTGCTTTGTTGTTAAAACTTTCAACATCTTCACTTAACGGATTTGTTAGCGAATGCCAAGCCATATCAAGAGAGGCAAAGCTCAACTGTCTATCGTTGTTATATCCTGTCAGATAATTATCGGCAGAAATTAATTTTTCAATCAGTTCTGTTGGTATTTTTTCGCCTGTTTTGTTGTGTGTGGCAAATAAATCGAGCCACTCTTTTTCAATAGCCCAGTTTTCCATTATTTGCGATGGTAGCTCCACAAAATCACGATAAACTGAAGTTCCCGACAAACTTTCATAGGTCACGTCCGATAACATTCCATGCAAAGCGTGTCCAAATTCGTGTAAGAAAGTTTGAACCTCGCTAAACGTTAGTAACGAGGGGCTTGAATCGGTTGGTTTAGTAAAATTGCAAACAATTGAAATCAAGGGTCTTACATCTTTTCCTTTACGTACAGACTGTTCTCTAAATGATGTCATCCAAGCGCCACTACTTTTTGATGGGCGTGGATGAAAGTCTAAGTAAAGCGCCGCCATAAAACGGTTGTCACTATCAGTCACTTCATATGCTTTAACATCAGGGTGATAAACCTCAATTTCGGGATTGTATTTAAAGTTCAAACCATACAGTTTATTAGCTAAATCGAAGATGCCCTGTTGTGTCCTTGATAATTCAAAATATGGCTTTGTCATCTCGTCGTTGATATTATGCAAATGCATTTTCATTTTTTCTGCGTAATACAACCAGTCCCAGCGTTGTAGTTCGCCTTCAAACCCCAAAGAACGAGCAAATTTTTCCAACTCTAATTTCTCTTTTTTAGCAATAGGATGACTGGCTTCGAATATTTCATCGAGAAAAGTGTTAACATTTGTGACACTTTCAGCCATTCTGTCTTCCAAAACATAGTCGGCATAAGAGTTGTATCCGAGCATTTTTGAACGTTCAAGCCGCTTGTTTACAATATCTTCTACAATTTTTTTATTATCATGTTCATTGTTATGGTTGCAACGTGAAACATAAGCTTTGTACATTTTTTCGCGCAATTGACGATTGTCGGCATACTGCATAAATGGGTAATAACTAGGTAGATGCAAAGAAAATACCCATCCCTCCATATTGCGCTCTTTAGCCTCAAATGCTGCTGCCTCAATAATGCTTTCGGTCAAACCCGAAAGTTGATTGCTGTCGGTAATATGAAGGATAAAATCGTTGGTTTCTGCCAAATCGTTTTCATTGTATTGTAGTGATAGTTGTGACAACTCTTTATTTATCTCGCGAAAACGCTCACGCAGTTCAGGAGCTAAGTTAGCGCCGTTCTTAACAAATCCTTTATATCTTTTGGTTAAGAGCATTATTTGCTCGTCATTTAGCGATAAATTATCACGATTGTCATAAATCTCTTTTATCCGTTTAAATAGGTTTTCGTTTAGGCTGATATCGTTGTTGTGTTCAGTTACTAAGGGTGATATTTCTCTTGCAGCAGCTTGCATTTCAGGCGATGTCTCAGCTTCATTCAGATTATGAAAAATACCCAACACCCTGCTTAGAAGCTGACCAGACTCTTCCAAAGCCAGTACAGTGTTCTCAAATGTTGGTGTCTCTTTGTTGTTGGTTATGGCATCAATCTCCTTTTTTGCCTCCGCAATAGCAGTTTTAACGGCTGGGACATAGTGTTCAACCTTAATTTTGCTAAACGGGGGTGTTTCGTGAATCCCATTAAAATCGTTTAAAAGTGGATTGTCGTTTGTGGTTTGATTTGTGCAAGCAGACATAGCTGTCAATAATGATATATTAATCATAAATGTTTTGAATTTCATTGTAGTAAATATTTTGGACGAATTAAAAGAATTAACTGTGATGACAAATATTACGCAAAATTAATCAATATTTGTTTCGAGCAAAATTAATATACAAGTGTATGATATTGAAAAAAGGGGCTGTTTAGAAAAAAACGGATAGCCCCTTTGTTATAACATTTTATAAACCTTGTAACCTATTATTTTACAACAACTTTCTTTACCATTTTGAGATTATTTTCAAAAACAACCGAAACCAAATACAATCCATGATTAAGTTCAGGCAACATCATTCGGAATATTTTTAACTCTTCCGAATTTTCCCGAATGGTTTGGCTTGAAATTGTACGCCCATCAATAGAAACAATATTGATTGTAGTATTTCCTTTTGGAGCGGTAGAGAAAGTTATATCTATAAAACTTTTAGCGGGATTTGCCGAAACAGTAAAATCAGCTATATCTTCGATAACAGAATTTTCAAAGTCTTGTGTCTTATTTACTTTCAGTCCGTCAAGTAGCATATTACGTTTTTTGTTGTGTGCTAAACCAAGATTATAGCGGTTCTCAACCACCTTTTGTGCACTAATATATAGTGCAAAAAATA
>DAOOBP010000032.1:0-20893 GCA_035407925.1 Salinivirgaceae bacterium | reverse complement strand
GTTAATATAAAGGTTTATTTAATTAAAAATCAATTTCAAAACGTGTTCCAACCCAGTGATAATCAAATCCTCCTTCTGGAACTTTCCATTTATATTTTGATGTGGCATTTTCATCGTGGTCAACGTATGCTGCGTTGAGGATAATTCGTACGTTTTTCTTTGCCCAATAAGTTATTCCAAGTGATGTTATTTTACCTTCTCCTCCTTTTACTTTTGCATCCTCGTCATTCAAGTTAAGATAGCTATATCGAGCTGCTATTTCTACTGAACCCTTTTTTGATTTGGGGTTGATACGTGTAAATTCTGCATCGCCATAGTTGAAGTTTTGACGGTCGCCGAAAAGATAATATGATGCCTCTATGTAATATCCGCCGTAGTTTGCATCTTTTAGGTTTTGTCCGGTGTAGTTAATATCATCGTATATTTTACCGCGTTTTAGTGTCATAATTTTGTATTCACCCTGCAGTCTAAAGGATTTGTAGGCAAATGCAAGTTCTGCGTTGGCAAGCACAATATTTTTCACACGTCCCACTTCTTCTGTATCTAAGAAACGTTTTTGTGATGTGCGATTTTCGTCATTTACTCTCACGCGAACGGTATAAGCGCCTTCGTCAGTAATTTGCGGAGTGCGATACGAACCTCCAGCTCCAATTCCTAAAACAATGTCATCGCCCTTAATAGGAAATCCCATTATACGACCTGTTACAGCCTTGCTCGATTCCGTTCCTGTGCGCTTTTTGCGACGTATATCTTTTTCGTCAACACCGTAAGCTTCGTCTGTAAATAGACCTGCTCCGGCATAAAACCATGGATGTGAGTATTTTGCCCCGATACCCATATGACGACTTGGGTCGAGCTCGCAACTCAAGGGACGTTCCATAAATGTTACATAGCGCGATGTTGTGTTTGTCATCATTCCCATTGGCTCACGGAATTGTCCAACTTGAAAGCTGAGAGCATCATTTACACTGTATTGAAGATAAACATCGTTAATGTCAACCTCGAGGTCGCGGAAGTCGAAATCGATCTCACCGTACCATTTTTCACTAACTTGTGCCTTAAAAGCAAAACGTGCTCTACGTATATGTCCGCCATCGCTCAGCTGTATGGCATCTTCTGGGTTCCCAGCAGTTGGATTTAAAGGGGGTTCTGGACCTTCAGCGAGGCTATTATCATAGTTATCAAAAAACTTTGTGTAATCGATATTCAACCTAAAGTCTGTCCATATTTTAAAATCTTTGTCTTTAGATTCGAAAGTCAAAACTCCATCTCTCGCTTCGGAGACAAGGGATTCTCTTTCAACAGGTTGCCCATATTGATTTAGACGTATATTGCTGGTAAGAGTTAGGTCAAGATTGCTTTTCCCGATTACCACAACTTCCATCTCTTCAAAGTCGGGGTGCGAAAAAATTAGGGTCTCTGTAGATTTTTGATCAACAACAATACTGTAATTGCCATTTTCGTTAGATTTTGCTGTTGTAGCATCACCCTTTAATCTGATTTCTACTCCTTCAATTGGTTTGCCATCAATATCAGATTTAATGACGCCTGTCACATTTCTTGGCTGAGCTTGCACTACACATGATATGGATATAAGCAGGCTCGCAATTAAAAGTCTCTGTTTTTTCATTCTCTCTCTAGGTTAAAGTTTATTTATTATTATTTGAATTATTGATTGTTAGTTAAAATACAAAAACAACTACAAAAAAATTTGCTCGTTTAATGTTTTAAATTATGCCAACACAACTGACATTCAATATACTACGAGGTGTAATCACACAAATCTCTCTATAAAAAACAGCAGTTGAGATTCCAAAAGTAAGCAATTAGAAGCAGTTTTAAAAGAAAATATAAAAAAAAATGATCCGTGAATAAATAAAATTTTGTTTGAAACTGACCGCAAGAACTACTCTTATCCTTGACGGGATATTGAATATAATAATGAGATTAATTTTGTTGCATTAAAAACGTGGAGAAAAAACGGATACACAATTTATTCACGATAATAAACTCTCTTTATCCTACTTGATATACCCGTAAGCACTTCATACGGAATTGTTTCCATATTTTCAGCAATTTCATAAATAGGCAAATCTTCTCCAAATATTAGTACTTCGTCTCCCTCTTTAGCGTCTAATCCTGTTACGTCTAACATACACATATCCATGCATATATTTCCTATAGTGTATGCAATTTTTCCATTTACAAGCATTTTTCCTTTGCCGTTTCCCAGAATCCGTCTGTATCCGTCAGCATATCCAATAGGTATGGTTGCAATGGTCGATTTTTTGTTTACAACGCCTTTGCGACTGTATCCAACTGTCTCGTTTGCTTCAATCTCCTTTATTTGCATTATTTGCGAGCGAAGAGTAACTACCTGTTTTATTGACGGGTTGTTTTCGAAACTTATTCCATATAGCCCTATTCCCAAGCGCACGGCATCAAACTGAAATTGTGTAAAACGCTCTATACCAGCTGTATTTAATATGTGTCTGAAAAAATTGTAGTTTAATTCGGTACTAATTTGTTCGCTTATTTGTTTAAAATCGGCAATTTGTTGCAATGTAAAGTTGTCGAATTGTGGATCGTCGGCTGCTGCAAGATGACTAAAAACCGACATAACTCTAACATTATTAGAGTTTTTTAAAATCTTACACAACTTTTCTATTTCAAAAGACTTAAATCCTGAGCGATTCATACCGCTATCGATTTTAATATGGATAGGGTAATTTTGAATTGAGATTTTTGCCAGATAGTTATTAAATTTCTCCAAGAAATCGAAACCAAATACTTCGGGACCTAAATTGTATTCAACAATCTCGGGAAAAGTTTCTATTCCGGGGTTCATCACCATAATAGGTGTTTTTATTCCGCTTTCGCGCAACTGAACAGCCTCATCAGTAAAGGCAACTGCCAGATAATTTATCCTATGATGTTGTAAAACTGCTGCCAATTCATGTGAGCCGCTACCGTAACCAAACGCTTTTAGCATGGCGATTACTTTGGTATCCTTATTCAATATCGAACGGAAATATCTCAAATTAGAGATTAAAGCATCGAGATTTACCTCCATTATTGTACGGTGTCGCCGTTCCTGTAACATTCTGTCAATACGCTCGAAGCGGAATGTGCGACTTCCTTTTAATAAAATCACACTGTTTGTTGGCGGAAATTTGTCGAAATATTCAATAAGGCTGTCGGTATTAGGAAAAAACAGCGAGTTCTCGCTAAACAGATGTCGATACTGAGAAATATGATTTCCTACACCGATAAATTTGTTGATAGAATGAAAATTTACCATATCGGCGACCTTTTGGTATAGCTCTTTATGAGGCAATCCGCTTTGCAAAATATCGCTAACAACAACTATTTTGTTTTCGACTTGATTTTGCGTCGCCAAATATTCTAACGATGTACTTAACGATACCAAATCAGAGTTGTAACTATCGTTGATAATAGTACAGTTTCTACGACCAGCTTTAATTTCAAGACGCATATCAACAGCTTGCAATTGCTCAATTTTTTCAGCTATTGTATTAGCATTGTAACCCCAGACAGACATAAAAGTAACAACATCCATTGCATTTTGAAAAGAGGCGCTGTCTAAGAATGGAATAATAAACTGAAACTGATTATTTTTGTACTCTGCTACTACTTTTTTCCCGTGTGCAACATCAGTTTTGGAGACTATTTTTATTTTATCGCTGTTTGAATGTCCCCATGTAATAAGCTCTTTATCAGGATATATAGAACGGAAAACATCAACAACCTCTCTGTTTTCTGAAGATGTTATTATCTTTTCAGAGTATTTGTACAACAACAATTTTTCTCTAAGTTTTTGCTCATGGTTTTGAAAATTTTCTTGGTGTGCATCTCCGATATTGGTAAAAATGCCAATATTTGGTTTTATTATCTCGGCGAGTCTAATCATTTCATTTGGTTGCGACAATCCGGCTTCAAATATTCCTATCTCTGTTTTGTCGTTAAGTTCCCAAACAGAGAGTGGCGCTCCTATTTGCGAGTTATAGCTTTTGGGACTTCGTGTAATAGTGTATTTGTCTTGTAAACAAAAGTTTAGCCACTCTTTAACAATTGTTTTACCATTACTACCTGTTATTCCGACAATGGGAAATGAAAAATTATTTCTATGATGAATTGCAATTTTTTGGAGCGATTCTAACGAATTTTTCACCACAACAAAGCCTATATCTTTGTCAAAATCAATGTCTTGTGGTATCGATTCAACCAAAAAGGCTTTAACTCCCTTTTCGACAAGCTCTTTTACGTATTTATGTCCATTCCCCGAGTCTCCGCTAAGAGCTATAAACATAACCGATTTAGTAAACTTCAACGATCTCGAGTCGATAAGCAAACTCTCTACTTCAATTTTCGAATTGCCATACAGCGTTCCGTTTGTTATTTCGGCTATATTTTCAAGTATATATCTCATAACAGTTGAGTTAAAAAATGGTAAAGTACTTAGAACACAGATGACACAAATGTAACAGATTTTTACAGATTTTTATCCGTGTAAATCCGTTTAATCTGTGTATTCTGCGTTCTATCCATTCGTAATTCGTAATTCGTAACTTGTAATTGTTCATTGTTCACTTCGACACTTCGACTACGCTCAGTACAACGCTTCGCTCAGTGCAAGCATTGTTAATTGTTAATTGCTTTAGTTCGGTTGTAGCAGTTACGGCACAGTGGCTCGTATTGGTCTGCTTCGCCAAGTTGAACTAATTTATCGCCACCTTCAAAACGGTGAGAAAAACTTGCTAAGCTCCCGCAACGGACACAAATAGCATGAACTTTAGTAACATATTCAGCCTTAGCCATCAGTTCGGGCATAGGACCAAAAGGACGTCCTAAAAAATCCATATCTAATCCTGCAACAATAACTCTTACTCCGTTGTTAGCCAATGTTTCGCATACGTCAACAATGTTTTTGTCGAAAAACTGGGCTTCGTCAATCCCAACTACATCAACACCGGAAGCTAATAGCAAAATGCTTCCAGACGAATCTATTGCTGTAGATCGTATTGAAGTGGAGTTGTGCGAGACAACCTGCCCCTCTGAGTAGCGAACATCAATACGTGGTTTAAAAATTTCAACTTTTAGCTTAGCATATTGTGCTCTACGCAATCGCCTGATAAGTTCTTCGGTTTTTCCGGAAAACATGCTACCGACAATTACCTCAATGCAGCCCTGTTTTATTGTTTCGCCAGATTGTATATCGTGTTGCATAATAATTACAATTGGTACCAAATGTACAAATATGCTTTAAATTGACCGAAAATATAAGGGAAAATAAATGAATACGAAAACTAAATAATTGGCAATGTGCTTATTACACTTTACAGTGTTAATAAACTACAGCCTCGAATTTCGCTATAATCGAATCGTCCTAACACCTCAAATTGGTTGTTTGAGCTAATTCTACCAATATCAGCGGTTTGAATAAATGCACATGAGTGTTGATTGGCAAGATCAATAATATTTATTCCTCCGGTTGTAGTTTGGCTCAGCGCCAAAGGATTGTGTGTATTGTAAAGTAAAACTCGCATCCACGGCGGAGCGCTGAAAAGACCATATCCTTCAGAATAGGCTTGGCTTAATAGCTCTGCCATTCCATATTCACTATAAATCTGTTTAAGTCCAAAAGCATTGGAAAGAGTTTGGTGAACCTCTTCACGAACAATCTCTCTCTTTCGCCCTTTCATTCCTCCGGTTTCTATTATAACGGTCGATTTTAAAGGGAGTTGATACTCCTCGGCAAAATCAAGTAGTGCAAAGGCTACACCGAACAGTATTGTGGGGACTTTTTGTCTCTCGTTTTCTAGTAATTGATTATAAAGGCTTTGAAAATCATATAAATAGAACCCGCTTTGCTTATAGCGACTTATATTTATCAGCTCCTGAGCCATAAAAACCAACGATGAGCCTTCACGCTCAAGATAAGATGGTAACAAAAACAAAAAGCAATATTTCTGAGGGTACCCAAAAAAATGAGAAAAGCTATTTATAAAAGCCTTTTTATAAAGCTCGATACTCGAAACCAAGTGTCGCGATTGACCTGTGGTTGTAGTAGAGCTACTGGTAAAAATAATTTCGGGCAGATTTTCGCCACAGTAAACATCAAAATTCTTAAAAAAATCGACTGGAAGAAAAGGGATTTTTTCTATCGAATCAACACTGCGACTATCGATATTCAAGTTTTCAATAAATGTTTTGTAAATTTTAACACTTTCAGCCTGTTTATGAAAAAGTTCGAGAGCTGTTTTTTCGAAATCGCTGTTATTAAAGATGTCATTATAAAGGCTTTGCATTTTGTCGTATTTAGTCAATATTTCGAAAGTATAAACATCTATAATTGTGCCAAAAACAAAAAACCGGTTTTATCCGGTTTTGTGGGTCGTACTGGATTCGAACCAGTGACTTCTACCCTGTCAAGGTAACACTCTGAACCAACTGAGTTAACGACCCAAAGGAGTGCAAATATACGAAATTATTAAAAACCATTCGAAATTTTCTATAAATTTGTAGAGGTGAAGAGAACTTTTCGCAAAAACAGTAAAAACATTCACAAATGCAAATATCTTTAATCAGATTTGTTTTTTTATATTTCACTGATTTATAAAAACTTATACAAAAACAAAATAGAATAGAAAATAATATACGAATGTTATTTGCTTTATATTCACGAATGTTTTATATTTGTTTTGTAAATTATACGTTGTCGGCAATTTTGGCGGACAGCGCAATGAAAAACGGAGAAGCCGAAAGCCGAAAGTGGAGGCAAATCTAAAATTTATAAAAAAAATGAAAAAGACATTTTTAAATTTTGGGCTAATTCTAGCCTTAGGACTGACAACTGCCGTGTTTAATTCTTGCAACAAAGATGATGATAAAGACGGTACTAGTGTTAACGCTTCAAAGATTACAGCTACAAATGTAGTCAATAGCTCTACACAAATCAAAACAGTAAAAGCTCTTGCTGATTGGGTAAGTGGTTATGATTATGGTACAGATGCAATTGCACATGCACCTTATCAAAACGATGGTTTTACATTGGAACTTCCTGCAACACTGGGAGACAAATACTTGGAAACGTTTGATGAGGACGACTTGGAAGGAATTTCCGTAAGCGACAAAAAATTAAAGTTGTATTTACTTGACGACCTTAAAGGTTACAACAAAGATGATGAAGAAATTGGCTTTTTTTATTCGTTACAAACAAGTGAGAATAGCTTTCATTACACTTCTCGGATGTATGTTGATAGAGATGCAACCATAAAAGGAGAAAACAAAGAGACTAACGAGTATGGCGATGAAAGCACAGTAAAATTTGATTTAACACTTAAAAAAGGCTGGAACATTGTGTATTTTAGTTTAAAAAGAGAGACAAAAAATGATAGAGATGCGTTTACACTCACATATTCAAGTAAAAAACCGTCAGGAGTAAATTATACTTGGTATTTTTATGGTAATGAATATCGTTCAGCAAGCGTTGAATTAAAATCGGCTATAAACTCAAAATCGTTCTTTTCAAAATTGAAAGGAAACAAAAAGAGATAATAAAAAACTACCTAAAAACGTGCGGTATGGTTAATTGTCAATTCAGTACATATTCGAGCAGCACAGCCCGTATCAAATGCGATTTTAACTTAAAACGAAAGTGCTTCAAAATTGGCAACTAATCATGCCGCTGTGTGTTCGGTGGCAATTTTGGCTGACAGCGCAATGAAAAACGGAGAAGCCAAGAGCCGAAAGTGGAGGCAAATCTAAAACTTATAAAAAAATGAAAAAGACATTTCTAAATTTTGGGCTAATTTTAGCCTTAGGACTGACAACTGCCTTGTTTAATTCTTGCGACAAAGATGATGACAATGGCGTTAACGCTTCAAAGATTACAGCTACAAACGTAATCAATGGTTCTACTCAAATCAAAACAGTAAAAGCTCTTGCTTACTGGGTAAGTGATTATGATTATGGTATAGATGCAATTGCACAAGCATCTTATCAAAACAATGGTTTTACATTGCAACTTCCTGCAACATTAGGAGCTAAATACTTGGAAACGATTGATGAGGATGACTTGGAAGGAATTTACGTAAGTGATAAAAATTTCAAGTCGTGTTTTCTTGACGATCTTGATGGTTACAACGAAAATGATCGTAGAATTGGCTATTTTTATTTGGAGGAAGAAAATGAAGATAGCGAACATTACACTTCTTGGATGTATGTTGATAGAGATGTAACCATAAAAGGAGAAATCGAGGATGAGGCAAAAGAACGAAGAAAATTTGATTTAACGCTTAAAAAAGGTTGGAACATTGTGTATGATAGTTATGGTAGTGTGACGGAAAATGGTATAGTTGTGTATTCATTTACAATTTCAAGCAAAAAACCGTCAGGAGTAAATTATACTTGGAATTTTTATGAATATGACTATCGTTCGGCAAGCGTTGCGTCAAAATCGGCTATAAACTCAAAATTGTTTTCTTCAAAATTGAAAGGAGATAAAAAGAAATAATACCGATTGGACAACTACTATAGTCCAAACATCGCTTTCGCTCTTTTAGACTATGTGTCTGTAACATCAGTATTTACCCCTTAACTCCGCTCTGTGCGGAGTCTGGGGTGAACCATTGTAAAATTAAAAAATTAGACCTTTTTTAAATTACAATTGGTATAATTAGATACGAAACGAGCATGCCAACCTAAGCGTGACACCCAGAAGCGTGACTATAAAGCATTTGAGTTTCATACGACCTTAAACGAAAATAATTATAAACGTATGAAAGCGCTTCGAAATCAGAAACTAACCATACTGCTGTCCGTTAGCAAATATTAAAAACTAAAATTGAAAACTATGAAAACAAAAAAAACAAATTTCAAGAAAAACACTGTAACGTTATTCTTTTTCAGCTTGACGTTTTTGGTGATATCATCAAATATCCAAGCTCAAACTGTTTTACCAAATGTAAGGGTAAATACCACAGATTATCATGAAGTATCAGTTGATGCTGCAGGTAAGAGAATTGCTGTATTGAATGATACTGTATATGCTATTTGGGAAGGGTGGTTAACAGATACCACAAGTAATATTTACTTTGTAAAGTCAGTTGATAAGGGATTGACTTTTTCTGAAGATTTACCTATTTTTGCAGGACCAGATTCGATATTGCATCTAATACCTTCAATAGCTGTTGCTCAAAATGGTGATATTTATATTGCATGGAATGCTGCATCAAACAACGAAAGTTACTGGAATATATGGTTTACAAAATCGAGTGACGGTGGTAGCACATTCCTAACACCCACACACATTACAACTTCAAATGCTTGTATGTTCCCATGTGTTGGAGCGTATAACAATAATGTCTATATCTTTTATGCAGAAGGGAGTAATTTTCCTAATATGAATTATCATTTTGTTCGTTCAACAAACGGCGGGATCTCTTTTGAAAGTCCTATTCAAGTAAATGATGAGTCTGGTACTGGAGATATTGAATTTGACAAACTAACATCAATGACGATTGATACTTCCGGAATTATTTACCTTGCATGGATCGATGGAAGACGAGCAACTGGTCAAGGAGATGTCTTCTTTGCCAAATCAACCGACAATGGACAAAGTTTTAGCAGCAATGTTATGGTTAATGATATAAATCAATCGGGGGCAGATTCTGTTCAAGGTTCGCCGTCAATTGCAGCAGAAGGCAATAATGTTTATGTAAGCTTTGTTGATAGAAGAGAGGGAAGCGGTTGGGAAAATGCAAGAGTTTATATGGCTAAATCAACCGATGGAGGAAACACTTTTTCAACTGAGTCTTATTTGGTAGGTCATACAGGAACATGTAGTTTCCATGATGTTACTGTGTCTCTAAACGGAAAATTAAGCGTTGCTATTTGTAGTCATATTATGCCTACTGGCTTTGGCGTTTGGCTTTATGAATCAACAGATGGTGGAAATAACTTCTCAACACCTCTAGCTTTATCCGACGCTTTTAGTAATAACTTCAGCGCTATTAATATTATTTCAAACTCTGATAACGAAATATTGGCATTGTGGAAAGATAGTCGTGAAGGAGATGATATTGAAAATATTTACTTTGCAAAAACCGATTTGGGAGTAAAAATAGATGAGTTAAATTTTGATAACGAATCTTTTTGTATATATCCTAATCCAACAAATGGCTCATTCTCTGTAAGTACGCAAAATAACAACACAAATATTGAAATTTCTATTTGTAATTTGCAAGGACAAATAATATACAAAAAAGCATATAGTGATACATCAAACGTAAATATAGATTTAGAAATACCGCAAGGAGTTTATTTCGTTACAATAAAATTAACAGATGAAACAAAAACTATTAAATTGATAAAGAATTAATACCGATTGGACTATATGTCTGTAACATCGATATTTACCCCTTAACTTCGCTCTGTGCATAGTCTGCGGTAAACCATTGTAAAATTTAAAAAAGATAGGACAATTTTTAAATTACAATTGGTATAAAAATTAGTCCGAAGAATTGGGGACTAAATCACAATTAGGTTCGATACTTATTGACAGTGTCGAATGGCTAAAAAATAAGTAGAGACCAGAAACCATAAATAAACAGGGCGAATTCCAAAAAGCCTTATGAATAAGAATACTAAATTTATAAATAAAAAATGGAAAAATCAAAAGTAGATCTATTTATCGGAATGAATGCAGAGAATTTTAATCCACAAGACCTAATGGTTATTAAGGAAAAACTTGAAAAGATGGATGATGATAAATTTTATCTTGTTCAAGCGACTGAGTTTCAAAAACCATCAACTATTCTTCTTATTGCTATTTTTTTAGGTTGGGAAAGATTTTGGTTAGATGACGTTGGACTAGGTATATTGAAAATAATTACCTGTTATGGTTGTATGATTTGGTGGATAGTTGACATTATAACAGCGAAGGATAGGACAAAAAAATATAATTTCAAGATATTCACTCAAAAATTATCTTTTGTGTAAAATGAAACGAACATGCCAAACTTCTTTAAAGGGAAAAGGTAAAAGGTAAAAGTGTTTTTTAACTTTTGTACAGACAGGGCATGCCCTGTCTCTACTTTTAACTTTTAACTTTTAACTGTATTACATGTGAGTTCCATACGACCTTAAACTGAAAAAATTATAAACGTATGAAATATTATTCGATAGGGAAGCAAGTGTTACAATCTCGCTTCCTTATTCATTCAAAACTTTTTGGACTTCTTGTTTTTCCAATTTTACTATATTTAATTCCTCTTAACTGGTTAAATAAACAGCATTCAATTTGTTTAATTAAAAATATCTTCGGGTTTGAATGTTTTGGATGTGGTATTACAAGAGCAATAATATCTGCTGTTCAATTTGACTTCAAGAGTGCGTATAACTATAATCATTTGGTAATAATTGTATTACCAATTTTTATTTATGTGTGGACTAAAATGGTTAATAATACAATTAAGGAAATAAGGAAAACACGCCAACAACGTCGTACATAAATATTTGGCAGCAAGTGGCTTGTCGAGTGATGGTTTAGCCCACTAAATTATCGAGCAAAATTGAAAATTGTTTTTTATGTTTGCAATACTTTATGAAAAGTAGTTCGGACAATAGGGAGCTAAACCAGTTTTGTAAAATATTCTCTATCCCCTTTGTGTTGCATTTTCTATTTAGTCTTACAAGTAGTTAATTTTTTGCATATATTTGCTGATAGCATTTTTAGTGAAAGTATATGTCAAAAGTACAAAATATTATTAGCAGCGATCCGCTTCTTTCTCCCTATTCATACATAATTGAGAGACGATTTAAAAAAGCTCAAAACAAAATAAGGGAGCTATGTGGCACGGAAGATAAACTTATCGATTTTGCCAACGGGCACCACTATTACGGTCTGCATCGCGATGAAAACTTTTGGTATATGCGCGAATATGCTCCAAATGCCACCGCAATTTATATGATTGGCGACTTTAACGATTGGTGTGAATTGCCAGAATATGAGCTTGTAAGAATAAATATTCATGGCGACTGGCAAAGAACATTTCCGCTGAGTGCATTGCAGCACGGACAACAGTATAAATTGTCTATTCACTGGAATGGCGGACAAGGACTAAGGATTCCATCATACACAAGAGTTGCTATACAAGATGATGATACAAAGCTGTTTGCAGCTCAGGTATGGGATCCTGCTACCCTTTATAAATGGAAAGCTCCGAAAATAAAAAAGGTTGAATATCCGATAATATACGAGGCACATGTGGGCATGGCAACCGAAGAAGAGAGAGTTGGTACTTTCAGAGAGTTTGCCGACAACTGCTTGCCAGATATTGCCAAAGGAGGATATAACACCATACAGTTAATGGCTATTCAGGAGCACCCCTATTATGGCTCATTTGGCTATCATGTGTCGAATTTTTTTGCTGTATCATCGCGCTTTGGAACACCCGATGATTTAAAATATTTAATCGACAAGGCGCACCAACTTGGAATCGCAGTAATAATGGATTTGGTTCATTCTCATAGCGTTAAAAATACCGAGGAGGGTCTCGGAGAGTTTGACGGATCCAAAGGGTTATACTTTCATGTTGACCACAGACGTGAACACGTAGCGTGGGACTCGCTCTGTTTTGATTATGGAAAAAAACAGGTTCTTCACTTTCTGCTTTCTAATTGCAAATATTGGATTGAGGAGTATAATTTCGATGGTTTCCGTTTCGACGGCATTACCAGCATGTTATATTATAATCATGGATTAGAGTCTGATTTCGTAAACTACGATATGTATTACGATGGAAATCAAGACGAAGACGCAATTGTTTATCTTACGTTAGCCAACTGTTTGATACATCATCTTAAACCTGAAGCTATTGTAGTAGCAGAAGATATGAGTGGTATGCCCGGACTTGCCGCTCCATTCGAAAAATGGGGCATTGGGTTTGATTACAGACTTGCAATGGGGATACCAGATTATTGGATAAAAATAATAAAAGAACTATCTGACGAGCAGTGGCGCGTAGGCGACATATATTATCAATTGACAAATAAAAGAGATGAGGAGAAGACTATAAGCTACGCCGAGTCGCATGATCAGGCGTTGGTCGGAGATCAAACAATCATTTTTAGGTTGATAAAAGATGCAATGTACACCAAAATGAGCAAAACCACTGAAAGCCTTGATGTTGACAGAGGTATAGCATTACACAAGTTAATTCGTATAATCACGCTTGCATGTTCAGGCGGAGGATATCTGAACTTTATGGGCAACGAGTTTGGTCACCCCGAATGGATTGATTTTCCACGTCAGGGGAATGGATGGTCATATCTATATGCACGCCGTCAATGGAGTTTGCGTGATAATCATCTTTTAAGATATCATTTTTTGTCTGATTTTGACAGAGAGATGATAAGAGTTATTAAAGATAGCAATGCGTTTGAAAATCAATATCCTCACAAAATACATGAGAATATTGATAATCAGATATTAGCATTTATCAGAAAAAACCTCGTTTTTATATTCAATTTTAACCCTTCAAAGGCTATCAACAACTATCCTATTGAAATAGAGGGAGGTGAGTATGAGCTTGTATTAAACAGTGATTCTAAAAAATTTGGAGGTTTCGGTTCTGTTAAAGACAATCAAACGTTCTACACAACGCCCGTAGTATTTGACAACAGACGTAAAGCTTTGGCAATTCAAGTGTACATTCCTCCAAGAGTAGTAATAGTTTTACGAAAAAAGGAGAATTAACTATAAATAAACAAATCCCGCGGTCACTGAGTTTATCGAAGTGTGACCATTAAAACACATTAAAACTTTTAACTCAATATTTTTTTGTATTTTTGAGAGAATAAAAACAGATCACATCATGCAAGGAATTATTTCATACAGCTGTCCGGCAAATATTTCGCTTATAAAAAACTTTGGAAGCTATCGCAAGCGCACTCAAGGGAATCCATCTTTTAGCATGACACTGGATAAGGCGAGATCAGAAACAACGGTTAAATATACTCATGGCAAAGAGCAAAAGTTCTCATTTACAGTTACTATTAATGGTGTAGAATCTGAATATTTAAAAAAGCGTATTTCGCATTGGTTTGAAAAAATAGTTCCTGTTTTTCCCTGGATTAACCAGACAAGCTTAGAAATTTCGGTAACAATTGAGGAATCACTAATTCCATTTGTTGGAATATACACAGTAATGTGTTCTTTAACATTTTGTTTGAGCGTTATAGCCAACCATTTAGGAAAACTTGATGCACAACCACAACTTCAAACTGTAAGCAGTATAGCGCTGTTAGACTCTGAAAATGCCGCTCGCTCAACCTACGGAGGCTTTGTTGGATTAGGTAAAAATGCCGCTATATCGTGGTCATCAGATAAATATGCCTCACAATATCAGCGTGAAGCAATGATATATAACAAATTGAACGACACTATATTAAGCTTTGACAGCTCTTCACACAACATTAGTGAATTAAACCCAGAGGATTTATATAACCACCTCTATTTAGAATCTAGAATAAAACATGCACAAATTAATACTAATCAGTTTTTACGTGCTTTAGACGATGGACACTGGGATCTGTTTGAACATGTTGTCGAGAATGAAGCATTAACCATGTGTGCACTATTTCTATCTTCTGGAACAAGCAAATTTTTGCCTAGTAGCAATCTTATAGAATGGGCACAATATATTCGTAACAAACGAGAAGAAATTGAGTGTCCCGTTACATTCACTTTCGATCGTGAACTACGTTTACACCTTATCTATCCACCAATAGCCAAAGAGAAAGTAATCAAACTTTTAGAAGAATCTCCACTGACCTACGATAAAATATTGCACGATAACATAGGCAAAGGTCCAAAATTGCTGAAGGATAGTTTTGAGTAACAAAATTATGATTTGCAAGACTCTCTCTTAACTTTTCCGTTTTTGAAACATATATGGCACAAGAAAGGTACAAGGGGGGCGGTACATTGAGCATAGCCGAAGAGGTGCACTGAGCTTGTCGAAGTGTACAAGGCGGTGCGCTGAGCAGAGTCGAAGTGTAAAAGGAGAAAAAGTACTTTCAACACTTCGACTATGCTCAGTGCATCGCTTTACAAACTTTTAACTTAATACAATAAAAGCCCTGAATTACAAGGCTTTCCTCTTTTTGTGCCCCGGACCGGAATCGAACCGGTACGAGCTTTTCGGCTCACAGGATTTTAAGTCCTGCGTGTCTACCAATTCCACCACCAGGGCTACCTTTTGATTATTATTCGTAGTGAGCGGGAAACGAGACTCGAACTCGCGACCCCGACCTTGGCAAGGTCGTGCTCTGCCAACTGAGCTATTCCCGCTTTTGAGACTGCAAATATAAAACTTATTCTAAAACTGACAAAATATAAAATAATAATTGTAAAAAAATTTTTTACTTGGGTAGATATAAGCAGAAGGCTTAACACGAAGTTGACAAAAAATATTTTAATAAATTCAACACATTGAACGCTATGCAAGTGCAGTACAAATTAAAGGATTTTTCATACAACGTATATAACCGACGATTAATATTTGTGAATGCTTTTTTTTTCTTATTAGTATTGTTGATAATTAAAAAATATCTATATTTGCAGCGCTAAAACGGCAAGGGGTGCCATAGCTCAGTAGGTAGAGCACAGGACTGAAAATCCTGGTGTCCTTGGTTCGATCCCGAGTGGCACCACTTCTTTTAAAAAAGCTTGTACTTTGTGTACGAGCTTTTTTTCGTGCGCCACGCATACCATACAATTATAGGGTTTAATGCCGATTGGACATACACTATAGTCCAAACAAACATAGTGAAGTTTGGACTATAGTAGCTGTCCAATCGGTATAATTTAAAATAGTCCAGTCCGGGATTTACATGAGCAACAAACGCAAAAAAGGAGTCGTCTCTTTTTAAGACAACCCCTTTTATTTGTTTTATTGTTTAACTGTAATTTACAATTTTACAATCATTGACATGCTTGCACTACCTACTTTAATAGTAAACTTAGCGTATTCGTCACACTGGTTGTTTGCATCGCCTTGTTTATCAACACCAAAATCGACGGTTACTGATCTGTTTTGACCTACAACTTCCATTTTCGTGATACCTTGTTGTGGATACGCACATGTGTTGTATTTGATTAGCATTTGATTTTCAAGGATAGTAGTCTCTTGTGTTTCGTCTCCATCAACTAGTTTTGATGTTCCATGAACTGCATACGCATCATCACTGAAATCATGTACATTAGGGTCAAAACCTGCATACCAAATGAAAGTTCTGTTAATGGTATAGACGATGTTGTTATTGTCAACAGTCATGTTAACAGTTCCTTCAGCTGTAAGAACAGGTTGTTCGATTGCTCCATTAAATGTAACGTTAAGAGTTCCTTGGCTGATAGTTACCTTGTCAGAAACAAAATTTGTAATTGTTACAGAACCTTCAAGACCTTCGATGAATCCTGGTTCTTTGTTCCAAACAATTACAATTACCCCACCATTGGGATATGTAATAGTTGCGGTAACTGAGTCAATTGTTACAGTAGGATCTCCTGATTTGGAATTTTTCGTCCAATCTTCAGAGATTCCGTAGGTTGAAATAGCTCCTAGCACATCGCCCATGGCGTTGTCGGCTTGTGAATTTTGAATAGCAGAACTTTTAAGCTCATCTGCATCTTCAGGTTTTACTACTGTTGGTTCTAATCCTTCGCATGAGATAAATGCAATGCCTGCGAATAGGATAACGGCTAATGTTGCCAATAATGATTTTGTTGTTTTCATAGTCTTTAATTATTAGTTGTTTTTTATAAACAAATTATTATTGTTTTTTGTTCAATTTTATTTTTATTTTTATGCCATTCCTGACGATGAGCCAAAATTCATAGGAAAATTTTGTGGATTACCATCCGGTATTTTTATATTTCCGTTAATCGCTTCATATTTTGAAATATTATCTTGTAAAGCTAATAGAAGTCTTTTTGCGTGTTCGGGGGTTAGAATAATCCTTGATTTTACTGGCGCTTTTGGAATACCAGGCATCACTCTAACAAAATCTACTACGAATTCCGCGGGTGAATGACTTATAATTGCTAAGTTTGAGTATGTTCCCTGCGCTATATCGTCGTTTAATTGAATATTTAATTGACCTTGTTTTTCGTTTTCTTTCATAATGGACGTTTATTTGTTTTTGGACTTCAAACAAAATAAAATACAAATTTAAAAAAAAAGGTCAGATAAACATAAAAATCTGACCATTTTAACATATCATTAATTATTTTGTTGAACTTTTGTTTTAGAACGTTCTCTTTTTGTTGGTATTACTGACTCTAACTCATCTTTGTTTCCAACAATATATTTTGTATATTCTCTAACACCAGTGCCGGCAGGTATTAAGTGTCCTACAATTACATTTTCTTTTAGTCCGTTTAAGTCGTCAACCTTGCCATGTATCGCTGCCTCGTTCAGCACTTTAGTAGTTTCTTGGAATGATGCAGCTGAAATAAACGATTTTGTTTGGAGAGCTGCTTTTGTAATTCCTTGAAGTATTTGGCGTGCAGTTGCGGTTTTTGCTTCTCTGACAGTTACTGTTTTTAAATCGCGTCGTTTTAGTGTAGAGTTTTCGTTTCTTAATTGATGCATTGACACTATCTGACCATTTCTTAATACTTGTGAATCGCCTTTGTCAACTACGTACAGTTTGCCATATATTTCGTCGTTTGCTTCAAATAGGTCATACTTATCAACCTGTTGCTTTTCTAAGAACAGAGTATCGCCTGGATCAACAATTTCAACTTTTCTCATCATCTGGCGTACAATCACTTCAAAGTGTTTGTCATTAATTTTAACACCTTGCATTCTATACACTTCTTGTATTTCGTTTACCAAATATTCTTGTACAGAAGTAGGTCCTTGTATAAGAAGAATATCGCTTGGAGATATTATACCATCGGATAATGGTGTACCTGCTCTTACGTAATCGTTTTCTTGAACAAGTATTTGGCGAGATAAAGGCACATGGTATTTTTTTACTTCGCCTGAGCGTGATTGAACTGTAATTTCGCGATTTCCACGTTTAACTTTACCAAATTCTATTTCACCGTCAATCTCAGATACTACAGCAGGATTTGATGGATTTCGAGCTTCAAACAATTCGGTTACACGTGGTAAACCTCCCGTAATATCTCCTGCTTTGCCCAGAACGCGAGGTATTTTTACGATAACATCACCCTTTTTAACTTTATCGTTTTCATTGACAGTAATATGAGCTTTTACAGGTAAATTGTATGTTTTTTCAACTTCACCAAGTTCGTTTAAAAGCATGATCTCTGGGTTTTTTGTCCTATCTCTCGTTTCAATAATAACTTTCTCGCTAAAACCTGTTTGCTCGTCTGATTCTTCTTTATATGTAACACCGTCAATAACATCTGAGAATGATATCTTACCGTCTAACTCAGCTATAATTACTGCGTTATATGGGTCCCATTCACAAATTCTGGTTCCCTTTTGAACCTCTTGTCCATTTTTGACAAACAAGGTAGCTCCATAAGGTATTGCTCTGTTTGATAGTGTCAATTTAGTGTTTACGTCAATGATTCTCATTTCGGCTAAACGTCCAATTACTATTTGACATTTTTCATCGTTATCGTTAACGAAATCGACAGCTCTAAGTTCGTCTATCTCTACAATGCCGCTGTAGTTTGCAGTAATTCCTGACTGTGCCGCAATGTTAGATGCAATACCTCCAACTTGGAATGTACGTAGTGTTAACTGTGTTCCTGGTTCGCCAATTGATTGTGCTGCAATAACTCCTACAGCCTCTCCGTTCTTAACCATTTTATTGGTAGCCAAGTTGCGACCATAACATTTTGCGCATACTCCCATTTTGGTTTCGCATGTCAAGACAGATCTAATTTCAACTTGTTCTATCGGAGAATCTTGAATTATTTGAGCAATATCTTCATCAATTAGTTCGCCTGCTGCAACTATAAGTTCTCCAGTATTTGGATGGTAAATGTCGTTTACTGAGCAACGTCCCATTATTTTTTCGTATAAGCTTTCAACAAGTTCATCTCCCTTACGAAGTTCAGTAGCAGGCAATCCCCTCAATGTACCACAGTCTGATTCGTTGATAATAACATCTTGAGCAACGTCAACCAATCGACGCGTCAAATAACCAGCGTCAGCTGTTTTTAATGCGGTATCAGCAAGACCTTTACGTGCACCGTGAGTAGAGATAAAATATTCCAAAACAGAGAGACCCTCTTTAAAGTTAGCTAAAATGGGGTTTTCAATAATTTCGGAAGTGGCGGCACTACTTTTTTGTGGCTTTGCCATCAATCCTCTCATACCGCACAATTGCCTGATTTGTTCTTTTGAACCCCTTGCGCCTGAGTCTAACATCATGTAAACAGAGTTGAAACCTCCGTTGTCTTTGGATAGCTCATCTATTAGAGTCATTGTGAGCTTAGCATTTGTATGTGTCCAGATATCAACTACTTGATTGTATCGCTCTGTATTGGTTATAAAACCGTTATTGTGTTGGTATGTAACTTCGTCAACTCTTTTATAACCTTCTGCTACAAGTATCTCTTTCGATTCTGGTATAATAACATCAGCGAGATTAAATGATAGTCCTCCTTTAAAAGCCATTTTAAAACCGAGGTCTTTTATGTCATCTAAGAACTTTGATGTTTTAATGGTGTCGCATTTTTTATATATTTTTCCAATGATATCACGTAGAGATCTCTTAGTCAGCAACTCGTTGATATATCCCATTTCTTTGGGAACAACATTGTTAAACATAACTCTTCCCACGGTAGTTTCAACGATTTGTCTTTTAACGCTGCCGTCGGGTTGGGTGATATCTAATCGTACTTTTATTTCCGCATTCAGTTCAGCTTTTCCTTCGTTATGTGCTATAATTACCTCTTGAGGCGAGTAGAAAGTGATACCACTACCTTTAGCATTGGGTTTTGATTTAGTCATGTAATATAATCCAAGTACCATGTCTTGTGAAGGAACGGTAATTGGGGCGCCGTTTGCGGGGTTCAATATATTGTGACTTCCTAACATTAAAAACTGTGCTTCAAGAATTGCAGCATTCCCTAATGGTAGGTGAACAGCCATTTGGTCACCGTCAAAGTCAGCGTTAAAGGCTGTACATGCAAGAGGGTGTAATTGAATGGCTTTACCTTCAATTAGTTTTGGTTGAAATGCTTGAATACCTAAGCGGTGTAGGGTAGGAGCACGGTTGAGTAAAACGGGATGTGATTTTAATACATTTTCAAGGATATCCCAAACAACAGGGTCGCGACGGTCCACGATTTTCTTAGCTGATTTAACTGTTTTTACAATACCACGTTCGATAAGTTTTCTTATCACAAATGGTTTGTAAAGTTCAGCAGCCATATCTTTTGGCAGTCCACATTCGTGCATTTTCAATTCTGGTCCTACAACAATTACAGAGCGAGCTGAATAGTCAACGCGCTTACCTAAAAGGTTTTGACGAAATCGTCCTTGTTTCCCTTTTAAGCTGTCGCTAAGCGATTTTAGAGGTCTGTTAGCTTCTGTTTTTACTGCATTAGACTTTCTTGAGTTATCAAATAGTGAGTCAACGGCTTCTTGCAACATCCGTTTCTCGTTTCTGAGAATTACTTCTGGCGCTTTTATTTCGATAAGCCTTTTTAATCTATTGTTGCGAATAATAACGCGTCTATAGAGGTCGTTTAAGTCGCTGGTAGCAAATCTTCCTCCGTCAAGTGGAACCAATGGACGCAGTTCGGGCGGAATTACTGGAACTACTTGCAATATCATCCATTCAGGATTGTTTACACCTTTTGAGCTTCTGAATGCCT
>DAOOBP010000031.1:0-21223 GCA_035407925.1 Salinivirgaceae bacterium | reverse complement strand
TATTTGGTCCGGGAACACGTATCTCCGATGCAGCTATAAAAATTCTTGAGCTTTTGATGGCGGAATAGTAAGTTAAACTCAAACCTTAATGAAATCAGGTACAAGGAGCAAGGTACAAGGTGCAAGTGGAATTGTCCTACGGACAATTTAACTTTTACCTTTCTCCTTTTACCTTGCACCTTTCACTAATCTATTACCTAAAGAATTAGGGTTTGCGATTAATGTGTCATTGTTATTCAACTGATTATGCTTTACTTTATCAAAACTTTTGATTTTTAAAAGTTTTGATAAAGTAATTTTATGCGGATAAAATACAATTTTTAAAATTTGGGCTAAAGCCCATAAACTAAAAGCACCTATCAAACTCATGACTTAAAAGTTGCGACAATTGACTGATAATCATCCTAATAATTGTTAATTGCTAATTGCACATTGTTCATTGAAGAAAGTAGCCATTCAACAATATTCACATGTTCAATCCCCTCAATATCAGCAGTTATCAGGTCAGTTGAGATAATATATTTTGGATAATTATCGTTAATTACTTTCAGCGGTCTAATTTCGCGTTCTGCCGTTTTTGGGTCAGACATTGACCATGTCACTTGATAATATTCGACACTGTTAAACTCGTTTTTTACAATAAAATCTACCTCGTAAGTACCAACTTTACCAATCCAAATTTGATAACCTCGTCTGTTTAGTTCCAAATAGACAACATTTTCTAAAATATGTCCAAGGTCTTGATATTGAAATTTTCCTAATTTCAAATTTCTAAAACCGATATCCACCAAATAATATTTTTCTTGTGTGGCGAGTTGCTGTTTCCCTTTTATATCAAAGCGATTTACTTGATAAAAAACGTAGGAATTTACTAAATACTCAATATAGGTTTCTACCGTATTATGGTGAATATTCTGAAAATCCTGTTTCATTGCTCGCGAAATGCTGTTGGGAGAAACAGCGCTTCCTATTGCACCCAATAGAAACTTTGAAAGGTTATCAAAACTCCTCATATTCTGAATGTTATATCGTTGTCGGATATCCTTTTCTACAATTGTATTGTAAACATCTTGAATATAGCGGTTTTGAATATCAGCGCCTCGATTTCGTAGCAGAACTCCCTGTGGCAAAGAGGTTTCGTAAAGATAGTCATTAAACGGAGTATTTAGATACTTCGACTACGCTCAGCACAACGCTCCACTCGGTTAGCGAGTTAAACTACTTCTTACATGTTTTCTAAACACCTTATTTCCAAAGATATATAAATAATTTTAAATTTTTGCCATGTACTTAGCTTTTTGAGGAACAAAATAAAAAATTACTTTACACACTCCTTTTAGGACAATACCGAAAATGTGAGGAAACAGATTCAGTAGTTGGATTAAAAGGATGTCGTTAATTTGTGGTTAAAATAGAAACATTTACATTTTTGTATTCCCCTGAAGTTTTGTTTCTTGGCCAGAAATAAACTTTTGCATCCGTTTTGTCAATGCGCGAGAAAAAAGGCTTGTAATAGGTATGAGTAAATTCATGATGGGTAAATTCATTTTCGTTGACTTTCGACATATGAAAGGTTTTCCATAATAAAGTATTAGATAAGTCATATACAACAATAGGAATTTCTCCTTCGTTATGTTTGTAATCGAACGATATTTTTATAGTGACACTGTTAGGATTGTTTGTAAAAGTATGTTTAGCCAAATTTTTATATGTGTCTTCGAATGTTATAATGTTTCCAGATGTTATATGCGAAGGTGTTATTTCTTGTGCTTGTTGATGAAATTTAACTGTTTGTGTAACATAAAAAACAATATATAGAGAAAAAATTATTAATATTGCTTGGATAGTGCGTTCTGCATGTTTTAAAAAGAGAGATTGTTTAGGCGAAGGAATTTTGTTAAAAAGGAAGCTAATACCCGAATGTACGGGTTTTACAGCTATGGCCAATATAATTGCAAGAACGAAAAAGAAAATTGCAAAAGCAAGATGCTCAATAGCTCCAAAATCATATTTCCCACACATTTTAATTATAGGATCACGTACAATTGAATTAATAACAAACAGTATCATGGAAATATTACCGAGAAACAAAAAAAATGTTTGCAGGGGTCTAGGTCTTTTAGCAACCAAGCGCTTTATTTTTGGATAACAAAAGATAAAAATAAGACAAACGCAGAGAAACGTTAATGGGAAAAAGCTTTGGAAAAAGTTTCCAAGACTAAAAACGATAATTGCTAATACCAAAAAAACGGGCGAAAGATGTTTGTCTTTGTTGTGGGCAAACCAAATACCAAAACAAAATTCGGCTAAATGTCCGGGAGAATTAGCTAAAAGGTATAGATAATTTCGGTACATACCAAATTCGTATTGAGAAATGTAAATCCATATATACGAAAGCAAACAGATTGTAAGAAAACCTTTGGTGTTGAATTTTCTTATACAATAATTGAGAAAAGGGAATAGTAAATAAAGTTGAAAAATCAGCCCAAAAAACCACCATGGACCAACTACATTTAAACTTTCATATGGAATAATAGTGTGAATAAACAGATATTTATATCCAATAGCTTTCCATGTTCCAATTGAAAGAAATTTGTTGTAAACAACTAATGTGACTAAAAAGAGAACAAGCGTACCGACTATTAGAAGCGGATATAGTTTTTTTAATCGCTCTATTATAAAAGTAAGCCAAGAACGATTACGATTGATGAAAGAAACAGCAAGTCCGTAGCCACTGATAAATATAAAAAGTTGAACCCCAAAATGTCCGAAGTAACTAAAAAGAATATTGATTATTTCTCCTGTATCACCTTTAAGAGTATTGAAAAGATTATATACGTACGAAGGGTTGAATACAAATTCATTTTCACCAGTAAAGGGAGGAAGGTGGTGAAAAAAATTATGAAAAATTATTCCAAAAATAGCCAACCCTTTAATTAAAGTAGTGTCGTTTTTGGATAAGGAATAAACTTTCATTTGTTTTCGATATTTATTTGTAAAGATAACACGTTTCTTAAAAACAGCTACAGCAAACAATCATTTACCACAGAATTTATATGTCGCCGAGATAAATAAATTTGTCTGCGAACGTACGCATTTTTTTGTAATTATTGCAAACATTTTTGTTTTTATTTTAAGCGCCTACTACTTTGGCTTGGAGTTTGAGTAAAGAGACACCAATACGAAATCGTTAATTACAAATTGCTTTTTTTACAAAGAATGAATTCAAATTACTGGCAAATCTTATATTTATATTTCTAAATATGTATCTTTACATTCACAACCATAAAAGAGGTACAAGGCACAAGGCCTTGCACTGAGCGAAGCCGAAGTGAGAAAGGTAAAAGTACTTTTGACTTTTTGTACAGATGCAATGCATTGTATCACTACATTACTGATAGACAGCTCATGCGCTGTCTCTACTTTATAAACTTTTAACTTTTAACTTTTAACTCAGTAGCTAATTGAATATAAACCCATTAATAAATAATAAACAGATGAAAAGTATTAAAGGAACTCAAACAGAAAAGAATCTAATGAAATCGTTTGCCGGAGAATCTCAGGCAAGAATGCGTTACACCTATTTTGCAAAAGAGGCTGATAAAGAAGGCTTTAAACAAATTGCAGCTATCTTTATGGAAACCGCCGAGCAAGAAAAAGAACACGCAAAACGCATGTTTAAATATTTAGAAGGCGGAATGCTTGAAATCACTTCAACCTTCCCCGCAGGAGTTATCGGAACAACAGCCGAAAACTTAAAAGCTGCTGCTGAGGGGGAAAACGAAGAGTGGACAGAGCTATATCCCCACTTCGCCGATGTTGCCGAAGAAGAGGGATTTAAAGAGATAGCCACAATGTACCGAATGATTGCGAAAGCCGAAGCAATCCACGAAGAACGCTACTTAAAACTATTGCAACGTGTGAAAGACGGAACCGTATTCTCACGCGACGAAGAGATTGAGTGGCAATGCAGCAACTGCGGATATGTTCACAAAGGCAAAAAAGCACTTCAAACTTGCCCCGCATGCCTACACTCACAAGCATATTTCGAGCCTAAAAACGACAAATACTATTAGTTGAAAGGTAAAAGTTCGTAAAGTTAAAAGTATTTGCACGGTCGCTGAGTTCATCGAAGCGACCGTTTGCTTTTATACTATACAGGGTAAAAGTTTCAGTGCCATAAAAGGCATTGCTATTGATATCAAATGATATTCAATTAATTACCCCTTCTGCTTGACCGTACACAACACGTACTTTCTACTTTTACCTTTTAACTTTTACCTACTTTGCTTTCTCTTGTGCTTCATTTTGGCATACCATTGTTGTATATTTGCAATATCATAAATTAAAACAACAAAATTATGTCAAGTAAAAAAAGCAATAAAGCCGCCTCGCTATTTAACCGTTATGTCTGGTTAGTAAAAACTATCCAACGGGCAGGAAAAATCACATTTGAAGAGATTAACGATGAGTGGACACGCTCAAGCCTCAACGAATTTGGAGATGATATGCCACTGCGCACTTTTCATAATCATAGAGCTGCTATTGAGGAGATGTTCGATATCATTATAGAGTGCGACAGGCGAAACGGTTATGTCTATTACATAGAAAATGCAGATGACGTAAAAACGGGTAATGTGCGCTCATGGATGTTAAATGCGTTCTCAGTAGGCAGTTTGCTTAACGAAAGCAAAGGTATTCAGGATAGAATATTGTTTGAAAATATTCCATCGGGGCACCAGTATCTCACAACGTTTCTCGAATCTATTAAAGATAATTTAACGGTTGAGATGACCTATCAAAGTTTTGGAAGAAGCGAACCAAACACTTATGAGATAGAGCCTTACTGTCTAAAAGTTTTTAGACAACGGTGGTATGTTTTGGCTCGAAGTCCATATTACAACCAACTACGGATTTACTCTCTCGACAGAATACAGCAACTGAAGATTACAAATTCAAGATTTGATTATCCCACCGATTTTTCCCCCGAGGGTTATTTTTACTATAGTTTTGGAATTATTGCCAGTTCTGATGAAGAACCCGAAACCGTAGAAGTGAAAGTATATAACAATCAGCGGAAATATTTCGAAACACTCCCATTGCACCATTCACAAACGTTGATTGAGGGAAACAGCGAATACGCAATGTTTCAATATACCATTTGCCCAACATACGATTTCGTTCAAGAGCTGTTTATGCACGCCGAAAACGTAGAGGTAATAAAACCCGAATGGCTAAGAGAAGAATTTGCAAATAAAGTGCAACAGATGAGTAAAATGTATAATCGTAAAATCTGATATTGTGTCAAAAGAGTATCCAAATATAATTGTTCCTAAAGAAGTTAGAGGATATTGCGGAATTGGCGTAGAGGCAATTTGTAGCAGACGAAATCTCGGCACCTTGTGGCGTTCTGCTCAGATATTGAAAGCCGATTTTATTTTCTTGATAAATATTAGATACGATACAATGAGAACAGATACAATGAAATCGTGGAAACATATCCCGTTGTTTGAGTTTTCCGATTTTGACCACTTCTACGATGCTTTACCAAAAGCCTCCTCGCTTGTCGGTGTAGAGTTAGATAAGCGAAGCGTTCCGTTGATGTCTTATAAACATCCACAAAGAGCGGTTTATCTGTTGGGTGCCGAAGATAAAGGACTTTCAGATAAAGCACTATCAAAATGCGATGAAATTATTCAAATCCCCGGCGAGTTTTCGCTAAATGTTTCGGTAGCTGGCACAATAGTTCTGTATGATAGGCTTACGAAAAATGGGGCATTATAATGTATTGATATTTAACAAATAACAAATAAAATCTAACAACAATATAACAAAAGAGTAGGTTATGAAAAAGATTGCCATGTTTACAATGGGTACAAGGGGTGATATTCAGCCATATATATTTTTATCCAAAGAACTTATTCTAAACGGATATGATGTAACACTCGGCTCACACCCCTGTTGGAGAAACTTAGTAGAGGATTCCGATATTCGCTTTGAGCCGATTGGTCCGGATATCAACATAGAAAAAGAGGCAGCAATTATTAGGGGGAAAAATTCAAATCCTGCATTAAGTATGCTTAGGATGATGAGTTTTGTTTTTAAAATTATTCAAAAATCAACACACGAGATTTTTGAAATATGTAAGGGCAAAGATTTAATTATTGTAAGTCATAGTCAAATGGGTGCAACAGAGGCTGAAGCGTTGGGAATTCCTACGGTTAACGTGACATTACAGAAAGAGATGATTGCTGAAAAACTTAAGCCTCAGACCTTTTGGAACAAATTGATTGGTAATATAATAGGAAAACAGGTTGCAAAACCATATAACAAAATTAGGAAAGTATATGGATTAAAACCGATTAAATCTTCTGACGAGATTATTTCTCGTAAGTTAAATTTAATACCAATTAGTAAACATGTATTAGAGAGAAATCCATATTGGGAAGAGCAGCATATTTTGACCGGTTATTGGTATGATAAAGAGGAAAATTATATACCTGACGAAAAGTTGGCTAATTTTCTTGCAAGTGGAGAAAAACCAATAGTTCTTTCTCTCGGAGCAATGTCATTCGAAGAAAAATCTGAAAAAGAAAAATTGGATATGTTTGTAAGTGCTTTTAGCAAATCGGGGTATCGAGCTATTATCCAAGGATTTCAGAAGACACTTCAGAATTATGAACTGCCAAAAACAATGATTTCATGCGGTAGTATCCCGCATAGCTTTCTTTTTAAGCAATGTTTATTTGCTATTCATCACTGTGGATTTGGAACTTCAGCAGCCACAATGATTTATGGTATTCCATCTATTCCGGTACCACATGTTTTAGATCAAATGGGATTTGCAATGCAACTGTACAATATTAATGTTGCAACAAAGCCTCTAAAGTCTAAGAACTTGAGTGAAAATTCAATATACGAAGCAATATTAGATATGAAAAGCACCTACGAGGAAAAGAAAAAAAACGCAGAGTTACTTTCCGCTAAAATCAAAGAGGAAAGGGGTTTAGAGGAAGCTGTGAGATTAATTGAGAAAGTGATGAATGTATAAATTACGTTTTGTCACCGGCATCGCCTTGGGCTGTGGCGTAGCAAGACAAAGAAAACGGAGAAAAACGAAAATATATAATTTGTATCAACCATGAGAAACATAGAAGAATTACAACAAGATTATCAGAAATATTTGACGTATCTACACTGTGGCAGATACGGTTTTGCTTACGATAAATTAGACCAACACTCTGTAGAAGAGTTGGAAACAATGGCAAATTTTGGCTGGAGCGACGATATTAGCGAAGAGCTGTACGAAATTTTTATGTTACGCCGAAAAAGGAAGCTTAATCAACAGTTTGTTTTCAATCAGGAAACTATACAAGAAATTGTTGAACTTGATAAAAAACTCACAAACTATTGTCGTGAACTAAAAAAGGAAACCGAAGAGCTGTATAACCAAATGCAAGAACAGAATAGATATTACTTCACTATCAACGGAGAAGTAGTGGTGCAGGGCTGTAGCCCATTTATTGATTGTGCTCTTACATCTATAAATGAAAATTTGTTGTCGTTTAGTATCTCCTCTCTCGACGGAATAGAGCAGTTAAACCTAATTTCTATTTTCAATTTTGAAAGAAATTATGCCGACAAAATTTTATCCTACAACACGCAAAAAGCTGTCAAAATATTTGACGAGGCAAGAATTTGTCATATTGGTTATCCGTTTTTTCTACTTTACCGTAAAAGTTGCTTAAGCTTGTATGATATATTGGAAATTTGTGGCTTGCAGAAGGAGATAAATATTCGTTATCGTAGTGATTTTAAAAGAATTGAAAATAAATAAATTTCGAAATAATAAAACAGTTTGGTATCTTTGATAAATAAACAAAATATACGGGGAAGTTGAAAACCGAATATAATAAGCACAAAAAATTAAACTATTATCATTATGATAAATTACAACAAAAAACTAGATTGTCTTTTTAAGAAATGGAAGAACGCTTTTGCATTTAAACATTTTTTCTACGATGGATTAATGTACAGAGGAGAAATAATTAATCCATATTGGCGTAATCCGGGCGAAGAAAACGAAATGTGGGACAATGCTCCAAAACGTATTATGTTTTTACTGAAAGATGTTAATGTGGGTGAAGATAGACCCGATGATGACGAAGATATTAGAGGTAGAATCTTTACGGATACAAGCTCTCGTACTTATAGAAATATGTCATATTGGTTGTATGGAATTTTAAACACTATTGAAACCGGTGAGATCCCTAAATATACATTTTCAGTCTCTGAATCCACGCAACTTTTTGACAACACCCCTATAGCATACGTAAATTGCAAAAAAGAAGCAGGGGGAAGCTCCGTTTCATACCAAACTTTAACCAATTATATTGAAAGAGATAAAAAATACATAATTAAGGAGATTGAGATTCTGGATCCAGATATTATAATATGTGGTGCTTGGACAGAGAATAGTGGTAATCCAATATTCAATCTTGTTAAAAAAGAGATATATAAAGGAATCAAAAAAATAAATGAGTGGATGTATTATTGCGAGACAACAAATAAGTTAGTAATTAACTCTTATCACCCAACAACAAGGGCGTCTGACGGTAAAAGCATGTACACCAATATGATGAATGCTTTAAAAGAATTTTTGGAAAAATACCCAAGTTTTAAAAAATCCTGTAGAATGTCAAAATAGAGCTTATTCTTAGTGAAATTGAAGAGAAGAAAATTGATTTTAAAGATTGTAATAAAACTGAATAAAAATCCTAAACAAGATAACTCGCTAATTTTAAGCAGGATTGATTGAAAATCAGCCCTGCTTTTTTTAATTAAAAATTTGCATTCTGTGTGCAAGCCTTTGGCATAGCACGCCTCTATCTTTGTAATATATTCAAAATAAGTTCAATTTAATATATTACAAATCATGAAAGTAAAAACATTTAGCTCAGACAAATTCAAGGTTGTCCGTAAAGATGACAAACTGAATGTATTCTTAGATGACCACCAAGTTTCCGCCCAAGCTCTGTCAGACCTTTCTAACCATTACAAAGTACCAAGTACTACACTTTACAATTTCCAGGAACGTTCCCCTGTCACGTTTTTAGAGCCTGTTTTAAGAACTCTTCCATCAATTACTGCAGTTTTAAGCGACGACGAAACTAACGTCGAAGCTATCGTCCATCCCAAGAAGAAATTTGTAACAGACGAGCAACTACAACAAGCTACCGACATCTTGTCAAGGATTGATACTGAGGAGTTTCAAATTCTCGGCATAGACCACTGGCGCTACAAAGCCAATGTTGAACGTCCCTTACAAGGCGGTCTAATTCTCAATGTAGGTCTTCTTAGATTAGCTTGCATGAACGGAGCCACTGTTTCACACTCAGATTATAAGAAATCATTCAATGCAATGCCTGCAATTGCTGAAATACAGTCATTCAGACCAATTTCGCCTTATGAATTTCTAAACAAAGTTTTTGACCATGACCGTCTCGCCTCAGTTGCAGATTTAGAGGCAATGGCTAAAGCATCAGAAGTTACTAATCCATCAGATTTTTTTCCTATTGAAAAAGTCTATAAGCACTATTTGCAAAGTGCCAAGCTCGATTTGAAAAAAACCTCAAAAGGTCTCAAAAAATACCTCTCGTCGGGTCTGTTATATTTTGACTGTTTTAACATTCTTAGCTATGTAACAACCCACTTTGCAAAACCCAGTTTCGAACTTAATCGCAATGTTGGTTCATTCTTGTCAGTCTCCTCTCTCAGAGAGAATGAGATTAGGAAGCTTTCACAATCACAAATCACTGCACCAGTATTTGATTCTGATACTTTAGAAATTCTCAGAGGAGACAAAGTTGCTGAAACATTGTGACTTAATTCCAAACCCTCTATGCAATAAAATATTGGATTTTGTAAGTACATGACAAAAAAATAATAAATAATGGGGTACAAATTAGTTGGAAGTTGGAAGACCGAGGTTGGCTATTAATAAAGTTTGTAAAGCGTAAAAGCCATTGGCTATTGGCTATTAGCCGTTGGCAATTAATGGGATAATTGTTGTATCAATAGCCACGACTTTTAAGTCGTGGATTAGATAAAACGCGTACATTTGGGCTTTAGCCCAAATCTTATGAGGCATAGCCTACAATCAAAAACACGCTCTATTGATAATACACATAGCCAATAGCCAACGGCTAACAGCTAAAAGCTAACAGCCAAATTCTATTTCGCTATTAATATTTTTTGTCATGTACTGAGTTGGATTTTATAAAATGACAATTGTTAAAACTTGCTCTCTTTTTCCTATTTTTGCAAAGTTGATAATAAATTCACAGGTGTATGTTTGAAATGCTAATTGGAATATCGCTAATAGATTATATTAAAGCGAATTATGTCTTACTGTTAGACCACGCAGGTACATTTGCATTTGCTTTAAGTGGAATTCGGCTGGCGGGCGAAAAAAAATTCGATTGGTTTGGAGCCTATGTTGTGGGATTAGTTACTGCAATTGGCGGTGGAACCACTCGCGACCTGTTGTTAGGTGTAACTCCATTTTGGATGTTAAATAGCTCATATTTAATCGTTACGGCGGTAGCTCTGCTCTCATTTGTTTCTCTTAAGAGATTTATTTTCAGATTAAATAAAGCCCTGTTTTTGTTTGATACCATCGGTCTCGGACTATTTACGGTGGTTGGAATAGAAAAAACCTTAGCAGCAGGTTACCCATTTTGGGTTGCCATTATTATGGGTATGATTACAGGCTCGGTTGGAGGTTTAATCAGAGATGTTTTAATTAACGAAGTACCTCTTATATTGCGTAGAGATATATACGCAATGGCTTGTATTGTCGGAGGTCTCGTTTTTGCATTGTGTTACTGGCTCGAAGTGGAACGCGCTTTAATAAACCTTATTGCTGCATTTACAGTAATACTAATCAGATTTATTGCTGTTAAGTACAAAATTCAACTTCCAACGGTAAAACAGGGTGATATAAAGGTTAATAAGAAAATGTTTAGACTAAAAAAATAGTCTGCTCAGATAATTGTCATGCGTATTGAAAAAAGATATCAGAAATGGATATAAGTGGAAACATTACGGGCGTAAAATATAAAGTTGTGTTAACTGAAGAGTTGAAACAAATTGATATAAAGCAGTTTAACATAAACGAAATGCCCGCAACTTGCTTACTTACGAGCAAGAAAAATACATTTGCCATCTCAAAATGGGTATCACCCAAACGCACGCGCTCTTACCCATTTGAAAGAGTGTACAACTCGTTAGTAATAGCCAAAAAAATTACGGTTATACCTATTATCAAAGACGAAGGAGCGCAAGGCGACCGCGATTTTATACAGTGGGACACTGTTTCGTTAATGTCACTGCTCGATGTTTTTGTGATTTTTGCATATTACGACAAGGCTGAAATTAACCCAAGAAACAAACAAAAGATTACTAATCAGCAATTTAACAACACTTATATTCTCACTAAAATCAAGGAGATAGAACAATATCATAGCTCAGCCTTGCACTGGAACTTAAATGAGCTAAACACCAATTTTCATAAAATAGTTGATAAAGCTAAATCAGCTTATTTGAAGATTGAAAAGACAACCAATGTAACTTTACATAACATTTCTGGCATAGATAAATTTAAGGAAAGAATTGGAACAGATGTCTCTTTGTTTATGAATTTTTCTAGAGAAAAGGCGAAACAAGCACAAGCCAGAGAATTTGTAACTAAGCAACCAAAAGAAAGTTTGTCAACACTCTCAAAAGCAAAAATAACAATTACCAATTATTTAGGTGGTCAATATTTTTTTACGGTTGATGAAGTTGATTTTGATAAAGATACCATCTATTTAATTGAGGGTAAACATAGTAAAAACAGCATCCTTCCAAGTAAAGGAGATATAAAAGACGGACTGTTGAAACTGATCTTGTATAGCAACTTAACCGATGTTAAAGTCAACGGCAATAAAATCAAAAGTCGCCCTGTTTTACTTTTAACATCTTCGCTACTAAAGGGTTGTGTTAGTTCACTAAATAACAAACAAGAGTTGAAAGATTTTCTTAATAACAATAATTTCTCATCTGTACAAAAGGAACTGATTGATAAGCTAATGACCGAAGCTTCCAAAAACAAGTTCATCGTAAAATTGCAGTATTCAAAATGATAAAATCACCACTACGCTACCCCGGTGGCAAAAGCCGAGCCGTTAAAACTATTGCCAAACTCATACCAAACTTTGATGAGTTTCGCGAGCCGTTTTTGGGTGGTGGCTCTGTGTTTATATATGCAAAACAACGGTTTCCAAACAAAAAGTTTTGGGTAAACGACATCTATTTAGAACTCTATAAGTTTTGGGAGATAGCACAAAAAGATATAGATTCGTTAATAGAAAAAATTTATGAATGGAGGTCAAAATTCGCCGATGGTAAAGAGTTGCACAAATTCTTAAACACGAACTTAGACAAATTTGATGATTTGGAGCGTGGCGCGGCATTTTTTGTTTATAATCGAATTACATTTTCAGGAACAAGTCTAAGTGGCGGATACAGTAAACAAGCGTTCGCAGGACGCTTTACTGAAAGTAGCATTCAACGACTCAAGCCATTTGCAAAAGTTATAAGAGACTCAAAAATCACAAACCTTGATTATGAGCAAGTTGTAAATGAAGCGGGAGAGAATGTTTTTATATTTTTAGATCCGCCATATTATTCTGCTACAAAGTCGGCACTGTACGGAAAAAACGGTAATCTTCACAAAAGTTTTGACCACGAGAGATTTGCTCGAGTAATGAAAAATTGCTCTCACAAATGGCTTATAACTTACGATGATGATGAGTATGTGAGAAAACTTTTTTCGTTTGCCAACATAACGCCTTGGAACCTAACCTACGGCATGCGTAATGTTACCGACAGTTCCGACCAAAATGGCAATGAGCTTTTTATCTCTAACTACGACATTCAGAAACCACAGGTGCGACAATTGACTCTTTTTTAAATTAAAAAACAAAGCATCACTACAAATAAAGCAAAAATGAAAGAAACACTAAATTTTTTTGAGTACATATTTGACTCAATAGGTAAAGAGGATAGAAACTATACACCTAATGTTAATCCAACAGTAATATTTAATGAGGGTTGGATGATACGATTATTAGTTTATCAATCAATTAAAGAAAAATTAATCATTAACGATTTTATTAATTTTGGAAAAATTAAAAATTGGTCTTCAGAAGGTCTTATTTCAAGTCCATTTATAAAAGTAGAAAAAAACAAAGAAAGGCATACTCATGCAGATATGGCGTTAGGAGACTTTTCAATTGATTACAAGTCTAGTGGAGAAATTCATGTATCAAAATCGGCCACAACATTTGGAATTATTGAAGCAAAAATGGGAAGCAATCTTAGTAAAGGAACTACAAATGCTCCTAATTACAATCAAGCAAGTAGGAATTTAGCTTGCATTGCAAATAATGTAGTGAGCAAGACTTGTAAAACCTTTTTTGCTTTAGTTGCCCCTAATAAAAAGATTAAACAATATAAGTTCGAAGTGCAAACAGAAAAGAGCCTTATGATTAAGCAAATAAAGCTTCGTTTTGAACGATCTGATTTGCACATTGACAATGATTTAATTGAAAGAGCAAAGCAATGTTTCATAAAAGTTTTTTCATACGAAGATTGGATTAATATGCTATCAAAAGACAGCAGACCTTTTATTGAAACATTTTATTTTAACTGTCTAAAGTGGAATAGAATTAAACAAGATTAATCATTCCTTAAAAAATGACCCAGAAACTCAACTCCAAAAACAGTCTGCTTAGCAAATCCGCAACTGTTATCTCCGTGATACTCAAAGGACTCGGGCAGATAATGCTTCAAGAAAACAGCATTACAGGCTTGCTATTTCTTGTCGGTATTTTCTATGGCTCGCTAACAATGGGCTTTGCTGCGCTTTTGGCAACCGTGTGCGGAACGGCTACCGCTTATCTGCTTAAATACGACAAAACGGAAATCAATAAGGGGCTTTACGGATTTAGTGCCGCATTGGTCGGCGTGGCGGTAATGCTATTCTTAAAACCTACGCTTTGGGCTTGGGCTATTGTGGTTGTAGGCTCGGCGTTGGCGGCAATGTTGCAGCACTTTTTTATAAAACGGAAAATCCCTGCATTCACGTTTCCGTTTGTTTTGGTTACTTGGATAATACTCTTTATCAGCAACAACTTTTTCAGCGATTTATTGGCAACACCTGCACCCACTGTTGCTCATTTAAGCGACTCACTGTCAGACGGTTTCAAGAGCTTCGGGCAGGTTATTTTTCAAAACAAATTAGTGTCGGGATTGCTCTTTTTTGTCGCTGTATTTATCAGCTCGCCCATTGCGGCACTCTACGGACTTGCAGGGGCAATTGTCTCCGCTATTATTGCTTTCGAGTTTTCCGCACCTATAGACGATATCAACCTTGGACTTTACGGTTTTAACGCCGTATTGTGTGCGATAGTTTTTGCAGGAGATCAAGTCAGAGATGGCATTTGGGTTATGCTCTCGGTAGTGCTCTCCCTTGGCGTTAGCCTGTTGATGATTAAGTTCGGTTTTGTACAGCTTACATTTCCGTTTGTCTTGGCAACTTGGATTACCCTGTTTCTGAAAAGCAGACTGCAAAAAACGTCGAAATAATATTTCTAAACATATTGCGTTAAGCAGTGCTATAGTTTAATCTTTTTGAATATCAATCTCTGAACTTTAAATGAAACGTTTACGAAAAACATTAATAATCACAGGAGTAGTAATTCTTTCATTGCCAATAATTATGGTTCTTCTTGTCCGTTTTACAAACGGTTCTTTCAGTGCAGGGAAATTTTATTTGGGATACGACGAGTCTAAAGGAAAATTTGAATTTGAGAAGCATAAACTAAACGGAATAGACGGACCTTATCTGTTTGATAATAAGATTGTAACAGTAACCGATGATAATAAAATCGTAGTATGCCCTTTTTCCGAGGATACAATTGTGGTAAGAGTTAATAATTCAGAAAAAGATACGTTTCGAGTTCCTTTAAAAACTGATATTGAGTTATCGAAAGGGATTTACGAAGCTCCCGAAAAACTGATTGCTATTTCAGATATTGAGGGTAATTTTGATGGGTTCACAAGTTTCCTATCAGCCAATAAAGTGATTGATGACAATTTTAATTGGATATTCGGCAATGGTCATTTACTCCTCTTAGGCGATTTTGTTGACCGTGGAGACAATGTAATACCTGTTTTATGGCTAATCTACAAGCTTGAAAACGAGGCTGTTTCTGCAAACGGCAAAGTCCATTTTATTTTGGGGAATCACGAAATAATGAACATTCAAGGCAATTTACGATACGCACAAGGCAAATACCAAAAATTAGCAACCGAATTAGGTCAAAAAGAGACGGATACCGAGAACGGAAAGATGTTATTTTCAGTCAACTCCGAGCTTGGAAAGTGGTTGCGTAGCAAAAATGCAATGGAGATAATAGGAAACAGGGCATTTGTTCACGCGGGATTAAATCCCGAAATATTGGATTTTAATATCTCTGTCGATAGTATCAATAAAATTGTCAGAGCGAATATTGACAAAAAAGTCAACCCTGAAAACAGCGATATCGCTAACTTTTTAATGGGTCAGAAAGGACTGTTTTGGTATCGCGGATTAGTATCTGATTATAAGCAATATAACAAAATTTCAATCGCTGACCTCGAAAAAGTTTTAGATTTCTACAATGTTGAAAAAATCGTAGTCGGACATACCATTGTAGATGACGTTTCCTGTGATTACAACGGAAAAGTTATCCGCATTGACGTGAAACACGGAAACCAGAAATATAGTGGATTAACAAAAGGTCTGCTTATCGAAAACGATATTGAGTATAAGATTGACGACAAAGGAAACAGAGAAAAACTATAGTGTAATTTCGGATGTAGGATGGCGGTGTCTCATAAGTGCCCAACTGCTGCGTTACTTCGATATTCGGGCTCAGTCACGTACTTCATGTACGCTCCTTCGCCCTCAATCTCAGTGCCTTGCATTTGGACACTTCTGAGCCACCTTACCACTTTTTGTTAAACGAGACTTTTGTTTTGAGACAGCCTCAAAAATCAAAAATCCGCAGTTACTATTTTGCGAAACCTACGGTTTGCGCCAATAGAACCTCTTGAGATTTAGACAATTGCAATAGTTCGTGAACTTCATCCTTTTTGAAAGCTCCTCTGGCAACCGTTGCCAATCCCTCTGAAGCGCAATAGAGATATATGTTTTGCGAAATATACCCACAGTTTGTGTATGAGTATTGTTGACTTGCTGCTTTTCCTGTATCGCTTACTATAAAGATGTTAACAGGTGCATCGTGTACATAATCTTGTGTTCCTGCGCTTTTTCTGTAATCGCCTGCTTTTACTAATGTAAGTTTATGCTCCTTAGCGTTGTATGAGTAGATACCTTTTTTTAAAATTACGTAAAGCTCTAACTCTTGACGGTTCATAGCCGTTGGGACTGTTCGTTTGTCTTCTCTATTGAAGCCGTTGGCAGCCCACAGTAAATTAGATAATTGCTGATCAGAGAGGTCTTTCTCTGAAAACGAGCGTGTTGATTTTCGTTCATTTAATGATTTCATCAAAGGTTGTCCGCCACTCTTGTCGGGGGCTGGTAATTTAATTTCTTGTGCATTCATATTAAAATATCCTAAACAGATTAAAAAAATTGATAAAATTTTTGCTTTCATATTTGATTGAGTTAAAGGTTAAAAGTAGAGACAGGGTATGCCCTGTCTGTACAGAAAAAATAGATAGTGTATATAATATGGACTAAATATAAGAATTTTATTTGAGAAATAAAAACAGTTCAAAAAAGCAGCGCTCTTATAACGCTGAACAACAAATGATTATATCATTAATTTTGAAAACTTCGAAATATGAAACCTACCTTGTCAAGAAAAACAGCGAACCCACTGAAATTATTATCCACAGTGCGATACCGAGTATGAAACTGCGAGGTCCTGATTTTTTGATTTCGGCAATGGTTATGTTTGAGCCTATAAGGAAAAGTGCTACTACCATACCGCGTCTGCCAAGCCAATTGAAGTGGTCGTAACTGCTTTGCATTCCGGGAAATAGATAGGCAAAAATAATGGCTGCTACGAAAAATAGAATAAACCACGGAAAATTGATTGATTTTTTGCCACCCGACTTGTTCGCAAAAGCTATTATCAACGACAACGGAACTATCCACAGGGCACGGATTAGTTTTACTGTTGTAGCTACTTGCAGGGCTTTATCTCCATAAATAGCTCCTGCTCCCACCACCGAACTGGTATCGTGAATGGCTATGGCAGCCCAATTACCGAATGCCTCTTGATTTAACCCCAATTGGTATCCCACTAATGGAAAGATAAAAAGAGCAACGGCGTTCAATACAAAAACCACAATCAGAGCGAATGATGTTTGATAACTTTTACTCTTGATAATAGGCGCAACAGCAGCAATGGCGCTTCCCCCGCATATTGCTGTACCAGAGGCAATAAGCAACGAGGTGTTTTTCTCTACCTTCAGGAGTTTCCCAAGTGCTATACCTAAAAACATCACTACGGTTACGGAGATTATGGTCTCAACAAATCCTGTTTTTGATGATGCAATAACATCGCTTAGGCTCATGCCAAATCCCATAAAAACAATTGATGCTTGCAGAGTTAATGATGTGTATTTATGCAGACTATCGTGCCTAATACCGATTAAAGAAAATACCAAACCGATAAATAGTGCAACGGCAGGCGAAATAAACGGCATAAAACATAGTGCAATTACTATGTAATAGAGCCACTGGCTATTTTTTAGAGTGTTCCAAATATTGAGGGAATTTGTATTTTTCATTCTGTACTTTTTTATTTTACAAAAGTACAGCCGCTCTATAATATAAGCAAATACAGAATTATTATTGCTAATAACTATATGTTATAGTGATTGAACATAGGCATTAACCATTATAAAAATTGGTATTAATACTGAAACAGAAAATTTTCAAATAGTTCCACTTGTCGGCTTTTGTGTCCGTGTCTGTAAGCAATACGGAATTTTCTTGAGATTGAAAACCCCGCTACGTTGAGCCTTACAAGCGTTTTCATATACAACTCATTGCGGACGGCTTTTTCGGAGACTATAGCCAATCCGTCAAAATCTTGCAAAAAGTTTTTTATTGCCTCAGTGCTACCTAAATGAATATGTGTATTTAGATTTTCAAAGCCGATTTTTTGTCGCGCAAGCATCTCTTTTATAACTTCTAATGTGCCGGAGCCTTGCTCTCGTAGTACAATTGGAGTTTGTAGCAAATCCTCTTTCGAGATATTTTCGCGTTTGGCGTAAACGCTGTTTTTGCCTGTGACGACAATAAGCTCATCGTCCATAAAATCCTTGTAGCGTATGCCCGATTGAGACGAGTGATTCTCCACCAAAGCCATATCTATCTTATTATCTAAAAGCATCTTTTCCATCTCGAACGAGTTGCCGTTTATCAGATAGATTTTTATTTTTGGATACCGCTTATGAAACGATGCAATTACCTGTGGAATAACGTATTGCGAAATGGTTGAGCTTGCTCCAATAATAAATTCTCCCGAAACGCTGTTGTGCAGCTGCCCGATTTCAAAATCGAGATTGCGGTAGAGTTGGGCTATCTCTTTGTATGCGTTATAAACTTTTTTGCCCACTTCTGTAAGATAAACCTTATTGCCTTTTCGCTCAAAAAGATTTGTTTTATAACGCTCCTCTAACTCCTTAATATGCCTAGTTACAGCAGGTTGACTAATATTAAACTGATTTGCCGCCTTAGAAAAGCTAAGGTTCTCGGCTACCGACATAAAAACTCTATCTCTGTAATCCATAAAATAAAAAAGTAACAGTTTACTACAAATGTACTTAGCTAACAAGTATTTAGTTTCTCAAAATCTAATAATCCAACAATCTCCCATAATCACTCCAATTGCCGTACATCTTACCTTGCTTCGTTTTCTCGATAAAGTTTTTCAGCATCCTTTCGTAAGAAGTTGGATAATGTTGTTTATAGAATGCGAGATTTGACGCTCGTATTCTTTGATATAAAGGATGAAACGATTTGAACTTCGACCATACTCGTTCCTTTTTCAAAACAGTTTCCACATCTTTGTCAATTCTGAAACATCGTACATCCATTTCCGGAAGCACTGTCCGACCGCTGTCCGTCATCAATCCCAACTTTTCAAGTCTTCGTACACGCTCTTTATTTAATTCTGTCCAATTACTTTTCTTGCTTCTCGGCGAAAAACGCTGCATCTTTTTTCCATTAATTAATCTAATCGTGCTATCTATCCATCCGAAACACAAAGCCTCTTCAACTGCATCCAAATACCAAAAAAGTGCATCATCAACAGGACGCCCTCTTTTAACAGAAACATAGCATTCACTCTCTGAAGATGAATTTTTCTCCAACCATGCTCGAAATTCTTGTCTATTTGTAATTTTCAATATTTTTTTATATTTCATATAATTGTGTATAACTCCAAAATAAGTTTATTCACACTCCCAGATTCCTTCAGGTTTTAGTCTATTTTCTATTTTTTAGTCTAGATTCGTCAATTCCATCATTTTGTGCAAGACATGGCAGGTAAAATCCTCTTTCATCATTATATCTACAATCAACTAATAGATATAGAAAACTTGTATCGTTTTGTTTACTCATTATTTTCTTTGTGTTTTTTGATATACTTTTTGTTAAACATAACTCATTTTTTGTTTTCTCTTATCCACAACAGTAAATATTATCATTAGAATGGTAGCAATAAATGCCATTGCAGACCCAAAATAAAAAGGTGCATTTGAATTAATCCTATCATAAAGTAACCCGGCGATTAAACTCGCTGGCAATAGTGTAATTCCCAGCACAGCATGATAAATACCAAACCCTGTACCTTTCAATTCTTTACTTACAATATCAGAAATCATTGCTTTCTGAATTCCATCGGTTAATGCACTATAAAATCCATAGAGCATAAATAAGAAAATAAAAACATTTATACTGTTGAATTTGCCGAAAAAGAAATAGACAATTGCATATACTAAAAAACCCAGAATAATCAATTTTTCACGACCAATCTTATCCGATAATTTTCCAACAGGTATGGCTAGAAGAACCGATACCGCATTAAAAATCATATACACAAACGGAATGTATGACTTATCAATACCTGTTTCGCTCGTTTTTACTAACAATAGAGCGTCTGATGAGTTTCCAAGGGTAAATACAAAAATTATGAAGAGAAAGAAATAGAATTTCTTGGGTAAATTTTTGGGTGAGATTTTTTTGGTGGTCTGTTTTTTTTCTGTGTTTGCCTCTTTAATGAAAAAAACAATCGTTAATACACCAAGAATTGCGGGAATGGTTGCCAGTAAAAAAATGTAAGAATAGTTAAGTGGAAAAATAGAGAGTAACAAGAAGGCTATCAATGGTCCTACAATGGCTCCACTATTATCCATTGCTTTCTGAAATCCAAAAGTTTTACCCGCTTCGTTTTTTTCGATTGAACTGCTGATAAGACTGTCACGCGGCGCAGCTCTTAATCCTTTTCCTATACGCTCGAAAAACCTGAAAAATAAAATCTGAACTGGTAGCCTCGCTAATGCGTATAAAGGCGTTATAATCGCAGTAATTCCATATCCAATTATCATAAATGGCTTGTTTTTACCAATCTTGTCGCTCCAGTACCCCGAAATAGCCTTTAATAAAGAAGCTGTGCTTTCTGCAATTCCCTCAATCAACGAAATAGTTGTTTTGGATGCTCCTATTGATAACAAAAACAGAGGCATAACACTATACACCATTTTGGTAGATGTGTCGGTAAAAAAACTTGTTAACCCCGTAAAAAAAGCGTTTGGTTGAAGTCCGAATATTTTATTTCTTTTCATTAGTTATTTACTAATCTTTTTCAATAATTGTTCTGCTCTTTTTCTTGTCGCATTCCTATCCGATTTTGTAGCATTCTCAACAAATGTAATAACAGATTTGTTGTTTTTTATATCTGCAACAAACGGCTTAATTGTTTCCAAAACCTTCCCTGTCGCAATATTTTTACACTCATCAGTTTCAAAATTGTCCTTAGAGATTGATATTAATTCTTCAAGAATTTTTTCTCTAAAGTTGGGTTTGTTTTGGTAA
>DAOOBP010000030.1:18100-21392 GCA_035407925.1 Salinivirgaceae bacterium | reverse complement strand
AAGCTGAGTTTAATACCCTTTTTAATGGAACTACGGGTAGTGTAAAACACTATTATTTGGAAAACTCGTACAATCAGTTCAACTTAACGGTTGATGTGGCAGGACCATACACAGCAAGCCAAAATATGGCTTATTATGGTGCAAACGACGCATCTGGCAATGATGTCAACCCACGAGCATTAGTATCCGAAGCTATCAACTTGGCTGATCCTCATGTTAATTTTGCTGAATATGACAATGACAATGATGGGTGGGTTGATGGAGTTTATATTATTTATGCTGGCTACGGTGAAGAGGCTGGGGGAGGAGATAATACAATTTGGGCACATGCTTGGAGTTTATATCCTCCAGTGATAAAAGACGGTGTATATATTCAAAAATACTCCTGTTCTGCGGAACTAAGAGGCAGTTCCGGTACAAATATTACAAATATAGGTGTTATATGTCACGAATTTGGACACGTTTTAGGCGCTCCCGACTATTATGACACCAATTACTCAACTGGAGGTCAATACGAAGGAACAGGCGAATGGGATATGATGGCTGGTGGTTCATGGAATAATGGAGGAGCCACACCCGCACATCATAATGGGTACACAAAGACTAAAGTGTATAATTGGGCACAAACCAATGTATTAAGTCAACCCACAACAGTTACACTTGAACAGGCAACTTTCAACTCAACAAGCTTTTATCAAATAAACACAACGACTGCCAACGAGTATTTTTTAATTGAGAATCGTCAGCAACAAGGATTTGATGCATATATACCAGGTCACGGCATGATTATTTACCATGTTCACTCAGGTGTAAATCAAGTTGGTAATGAAATTAATGCAACACATCCACAAAGGATGTATCCTGTCTGTGCCTCTGCAACAGTGGATCCAACGTCAACACCATCATCTTACGGAAATATTAACAGTCTGGGTTGTGCTTGGCCCTATAGCGCTAAAACTTCGTTTACTGACCAAACTCTTCCGAGTTCTAAATCATGGGCTGGTAATAACACTAGCAAACCAATAACCAATATAGTAAGAAATACAGGTAACAAAACTGTCTCTTTTGATTTCATGGGAGGAGCCAACACACATACCGTAACATTCACGGTTGTTGATGCTGGAAACACTCCAATTAGTGGTGCAAGCATTGCGATAAACTCACAAACATTGACCACCAATACCTCTGGTGTGGCTACAATTTCTCTTGCAAATGGAACATATCCTTATACAATTTCTAAGGTTGGTTTTGTTAATGGAACAGGAAATGCTGTAGTTAGCGGGGCAAATCTTTCAATTAATAAAACATTACAAGATGAAATTATTGCGCCATACGACGTCACAGCGACAGTTATTAATAATAACCAGGCAAAAGTAACTTGGAGTCCTGAACCAGACTTTATTGATGATATTGAAAGTTATGACGATTTCATAATTTCGAACATTGGCAATTATACTCTTGTTGATGTTGACAATTCATATACATATGGAATCCAAAATTATACTTTTCCGAACAGCGGTTATACAGGTTCATATATTGTATTTAATCCATCAGCTACTACTCCCGCCTTAACTAGCGCTAATTGGGCGCCACACGGTGGGAATAAGTATTTAGCCTGTTTTGCTGCTGCAACTTCCCCTAACAACGATTGGTTAATTACTCATCAAGTAACCGTTGTACCAGGAATGAGTTTCTCTTTTTGGGCAAGATCATATACTATTCAATATGGGGCAGATCGTTTTAAAGTAGGTGTTTCTACTACAGGTACAGCTCCTACTAACTTTACAATTATTTCTGCGGGAGAATATATCGAAGCTCCTGCTGCATGGACACAATACACATATAACTTAGATGCATATGTTGGACAGCAAATTTACTTAGCTATCAACTGTGTGTCAGATGATTCGTTCGTTCTAATGATTGATGATATCTTTATCGGAGCTTCGAAATCTGATGATTCTAGGGCATTCTTGGGATATACAGTATATCTTAATGATCAGGTAAAGGCTTCAGGCTTGACGACAAAAGAATACACAATAACTAATATACCTGCTGGCACTCATAATGTGGGCGTTCAATCAGTTTACTCTTCTGGTGCATCTGCAATAGTTTATGCAGACCCAATTACTGTCAACCCACAATATTATACCGTAACTTTCACAGTTGTTGATGCTGGGAACATTCCAATTAGTGGTGCAAGTATTGCGATAAACTCGCAAACATTGACTACCAACGCTTCGGGTGTGGCGACAATTTCTCTTGAAAATGGAACCTATGCTTACATAATCTCTAAGGCTGGTTTTGTTAGTGCGAATGGCGATGCCGTAGTTAATGGAGCAAATATCACAATTAATAAAACATTAGCTTATCAGGAGTATAGTTTAACGTTAGTTGCAAATCCAGCTATTGGGGGCGCCGTGAACAGTGTAAGTGGCAACTATCATATGGGTGACAATATCACAGTGATAGCTACTCCTGCTGATGGATACAATTTTATCAATTGGACAAAAGATGGAGTTCAAGTAAGTACAAACTCTCAATTTGACTATACAATGCCAAGTGAAAATGTTACTTTAATAGCTAATTTTGTGACTATATCATCGCATACTGTAACATTTACAGTTGTTGATGCTACAAATAACCCAATTGAAGATGCAACAGTTGCAATTAATTCAGAAACATTGACTACTGACGCTTCAGGTATTGCTACAATTGCCCTTGAAAATGGAACTTATCCTTATACAATCTCTAAGTCTGGATATGTTAGTGTAACAGGAACAGCAGTTGTTGATGGAGCAGATGTTTCAATTAATAAGACATTAATTTATCAAGAGTATAGCTTAACATTAGTTGCAAATCCGACAGCTGGTGGTACTGTAAACGATGTAAGTGGTAACTACCAACCATATTCTAATATTACCGTGATAGCTACTCCTGCTGAAGGATACAATTTTGTCAACTGGACTAAAGATGGAGTTGAAGTTAACACCAACGCAGAGTTTGTATATGTAATGCCAAGCGAAGATGTTACATTAACAGCAAATTTTGAACTTATACCAACATATACGGTAACATTCACAGTTATTGATAATACAAACAGCCCAATCGAAAGCGCCACTATTGTAATTAATTCAGAGACATTGGCTACTGATGCTTCGGGCGTGGCAACAATTATCCTTGAAAATGGAACTTACCCTTATACAATCTCTAAGTCTGGATATGTTAGTGTAACAGGAGCAGCAGTTGTTGATGGAGCAGATGTTTCAATTAATAAGACATTAATTTATCAAGA
>DAOOBP010000030.1:0-18000 GCA_035407925.1 Salinivirgaceae bacterium | reverse complement strand
AATTTTGAACTTATACCAACATATACGGTAACATTCACAGTTATTGATAATACAAGCAGCCCAATCGAAAGCGCCACTATTGTAATTAATTCCGAAACATTGGCAACTGATGCTTCGGGCGTGGCAACAATTATCCTTGAAAATGGAATTTATCCTTATACAATCTCTAAGTCTGGATATGTTAGTGTAACAGGAACAGCAGTTGTTGATGGAGCAGATGTTTCAATTAATAAGACATTAATTTATCAAGAGTATAGCTTAACATTAGTTGCAAATCCGACAGCTGGTGGTACTGTAAACGATGTAAGTGGTAACTACCAACCATATTCTAATATTACCGTGATAGCTACTCCTGCTGAAGGATACAATTTTGTCAACTGGACTAAAGATGGAGTTGAAGTTAACACCAACGCAGAGTTTGTATATGTAATGCCAAGCGAAAATGTTACTTTAACAGCTAATTTTGAAATTACATATACTGTGACATTTATAGTTTATTATACACTTGGAGGTCCCATAGAAGGCGCAACTATTGTAGTTCATGGAGATACACTAACAACCGATTCTACTGGCAGGGCAACTATTAACTTGCCTAATGGGGAATATTATTTTGTGTTATCTATGCCAGGACACTCTGATTTTGATGGCGCCTTTGTTGTTAATAATGAGGATGTTGATGTGTTTGTTGCAGCGCCAGCGCAATATTTTACAATTACTTTCCATTCAGAATATAATGGAACTCCACTGCAAGGGGTAACAATTAATGTTGACGGCGGAGAGTTAACAACTGATGAACAGGGCAATGCCACAACGGAATTAGTTAATGGTAACTATACTTTTACAGCTACGAAAGAAGGTTATAGTGATTTGGAAGGTGAATTTACGGTAAACGATGCAGAACAAACAATTATTCTAAATATGACAGGAGTAGAAGGGGCTGCAGAAAATATTGTACGACTATATCCTAATCCTGTTGAAAGCATATTTACAATAGAGCGCAACATTAGCGACGAAGTTGTTATTGAAATATACAACAGTGGAGGTTCACTAATGAGCACAACAAAAACTGAAAGTGCAATAACTAATATTGACGTTGAAACGTTAGCTTCAGGTACTTATTTAATAAGAATTATAGGAACAAACAACACTACAGTGCATAGATTTATTAAGAGATAATCTAATACCGATTGGACAGCTACTATAGTCCAATCGGTATTATAACATATTGACAATAAGCTGTTTGCTCACTAATTGTTCATTGCTAATTGCCTATTGGTAAATTTTTATTTCAATCTCTTTTTCAAGAGCCATTAATCCATTAACAGCTAATGCCTTCATTTCATCTTCGCCAGGGTAAACCGATACAGGTGCAATAAATTCCACCATTTCGCGAACATAAGCCACCAAAGTTTTATTATGTGCTATACCTCCTGTTAGTAGTATCCCATCAACTTTACCCTTTAATACGGCTGCCATTTCTCCAATAGCCTTTCCAATTTGGTACGACATAGCATCTTGAATCTCTTTAGCTTTTGTATCACCTGCCTCTGCTGCCATTTGTACTTTGTAAGCATCGTTTGTATCCAGATAAGCAACAAGACCTCCCTGTCCTGTAATCATTTTCTTAACTTGGTCAAGTGTATAGCCGCCACTGAAACATAGTTTAGCCAAAGGTCCTGCAGGAAGTGTTCCCGTTCGTTCGGGAGAGAAAGGTCCTTCGCCGTCTAATGCGTTGTTAACGTCAATAACGCGACCTTTGTAGTGTGCTCCAACTGAAATACCCCCTCCAAGGTGAGCAATAATAAGATTTATCTCCTCGTACTTTTTGTCCAACGTTTTTGCGTGAGTACGCGCTATTGCTCTATGGTTTAAGGCATGGAAAATTGAACGCCGCTCAAACATTGGATGTCCAGTGTAACGAGCAACGTCTTGTAGTTCGTCAACAACGACAGGGTCGGCAATAAATGCTTTGGCTCCGGGGGTTGATTGTGCAATATTAAATGCAATTAAAGCCCCCAAATTGCTCGCATGTTCGCCATTTGCGCCAGAATTCAGGTCGTCAATCATAAGTTGGTTTACTTCATACACTCCTCCTTCAACAGGTTTAAGTAATCCGCCTCTTCCAACAACTGCGTCAATGGTATCAATATCTATTTGTGCGGAATTTAGTTCTTCAATGATGACCTCTTTCCTAAAATCGAACTGGTCGATAATTTTAGGATATTTCGACAACATTTCTGCAGGATGACGAATGGTTTTTAAAAAAATGTTCTTTTCATCTACATATACGGCAATTTTGGTCGATGTTGACCCCGGATTAATTGCCAAAATACGCTTATGTTCCATATTGATATAAGTTATATTATTTAGTATTTAATCATCAAACTATTAAGCCATTAAACAGGCAAGAGCAACGCAATAAAATTTTGATTTCGAACTTTCACTACGTGACATTACCACAACAGGTTTCGTGGTTCCTCGAATTAATCCTGCCAATTCTCCGCTTCCAAAGAGCATCAACCCTTTGTAAAAACTGTTGCAGGCTTCAAGCGATGGAAACAGCAATACGTCTGCGTCTCCATTTATAGGTGTTTTTACGTTTTTTATCTTTACGCTTTCGGGATCACATGCTAAAAACAGATCTAACGGTCCGTCTATGATACATTCAGGTAGTTGTCCGCGTTCAACCATTTTGCACATCATGGCGTAGTCAATGGTATGTTGCTGATTTAGAGACACCTTCTCGGCTGAGCCTATAAGCGCTACTTTCGGAGTTTTAATCCCAAATTTATTAGCCATATCAACAGAATATTTTAACATTGCCGACTTCTGTTTTATATCGGGATATGGTATTACGGCTGTGTCAGTAACAAACAGTAGCTTATGATATTTGGGAACTTCAATCGCTGCAACGTAGCTCATTATAGCCTTCTCTGGTAATAAACCAAGTTGTTTATCGAGAACGGCTTTAAGAAATTTATTGGTGTCAACCAACCCTTTCATCAATATATCTGCTTCGTCTGATTTTACTAATCTGACAGCCTCTTCAGTAGCTTCGTGATCATTCTCTCTGTGAATAATTGTGAAAATATTTGGGTCTATTTGTTCTGCAATAGCTTTTTTTTCAATTTGTGATTTATCACCAACCATAATTGCATCTACAAAACCCTCATCAACAGCTTGAGCGAGCGCCCCAATCGTGTTTGGATCTTGAGCCCATGCAACTGCAACCCTTTTCTTAATTTTTTTTGCTATTAATTGCTCTGAAATTTGGTCTAATTTGGTAATTCGATTCATTTTAGAGTAATCATGTTGGCTTTGGTTAGGTTTTTTTTGAATAGTTTAAATTAATCAAAAAAAAATGCTACCAACTATAGTTTTTAATATCTACAAATATAGACATTTATAACAATTTAATTGGTAGCATTTATGTAAATTATAAATTACTTAGCCATCAGCGCTGCTAAAGCAATTGAGTATAATTTTGTTTTTGTAGAGTCACCACGTGATGAAAGAACGCAAGGAACTTTTGCTCCCATTACTAATGCACCAAGTTCGGCTTTACTAAGTTTTGTATTTGCTTTATAGAAAACGTTTGCTGCCTCGATATTTGGAAACAACATACAATCAGCGTCGCCTGCAACGATAGAATCCATTTTTTTAATTTGTGCTGATTCTTTGTCAATTGCAAGGTCTAATGCCAAAGGTCCTTCAATAATAGCGCCTGCAATTTGTCCACGTTCACCCATTTTGCTAATGATTGCCGCATGTACAGATGATTCTATTGCTGGAGATACTTGTTCAGCCGCTCCGATAATAGCCACTTTTGGTTTTTCAATTTGAAGCGCTTTTGCAACTTGTATCAAATTGTTAGTCATTACAATTTTTTGACTGATATCGGGCGCTGGAATAACTGCGACATCAGCAACAATCATAAGTTTGTGATAATTAGGATTTTCAATAACTGTTACGTGCGAAAGAACGCCTTTTGGAGGTAGCAAGCCAACTTCTTTGTTCAGAATGGCACGCATATATTTATCTGTGCTTATTAAGCCTTTCATAAGAATGTCGCCCTGTTTTTCGGCAACCATTTTTACACCTATGTTAGCGGCTTGAACATCAGAATCGGCTTGAACAATTGTAAATTTAGAAATATCGATATTTTCTTGTTTACATGTTTTTTCGATCTCTTTTTTATCGCCAACCAGAATGCCTTCAACAATACCTTTGTCTATTGCGTCGCTAACAGCACATATTGTGTGGTTGTCATTTGCCCATACGGCAACAATTTTTTTCTTTGCTTTGCCTTGTAATGCGGCAAACATTTGATCTAATTTGGTTATCATAATAAATTATTTTTAAAATATTATTGTTATTTAAGTTCTGATACTATTCTTGCTGTATCGGTTGCTATTACAAGTTCTTCGTTGGTTGTAATAAGGAATACTTTAGTTTTTGAGTTTGGCTTAGTAATCTCTGTATCAACTCCTCTTAGATTTTTATTTTTCTCAACATCAAAATCAACTCCTAAGAACTCCAGTCCTTCGCAACACATGCGACGGAAATCGCAAGCATTTTCGCCGATTCCACCAGTGAAAATTATGTAATCAACTCCACCCATGGCAGCGGCGTATCCACCGATAAATTTTTTAACTCTATATGCAAACATTTGAATTGCAAGAGCTGCTTTCTTGTCGCCTTTGTTTGCTGCATTTTCAAGATCGCGCATGTCTGACGATATACCTGAAATGCCTAACATACCGCTTTTTTTATTTATAACATCGTTAACTTGCTTTATGCTCAAATTTTCTTTCTCGGCAAGGAACAGTACTAATCCGGGATCAATAGCTCCTGAACGTGTTCCCATCATCAAACCATCAACGGGAGTAAAGCCCATTGAAGTATCAACAGATTTCCCTTTCTTAATTGCGGCTATTGAGGCTCCGTTTCCAAGGTGGCAAGTGATTATATTAACGCTTTCAAAATCAACACCTTTCATTTTACAACACTTTTCTGCCACAAATTTATGGCTTGTTCCGTGGAAACCATATCTGCGAATTTTATATTTTTCGTAGTATTTGTATGGAATGGCAAACAAATACGCCTGCTCTGGCATTGTTTGGTGGAAAGATGTGTCAAAAACTGCAACTTGTTTAACATTTGGCAATAGAGATTCCATTGAGTTGATACCCATTAAGTTAGCAGGATTATGTAATGGCGCTAATTCAATACATTTTTCAATATCTGCCTTAACTTTTTCGGTTATCAAAGCGCTTTGTGTAAAGTTTTCCCCTCCATGTGCTACTCTGTGTCCTACAGCATTTATTTCATTTACAGATTTAATAACACCGTGATTTGAGTTTGTTAATGCTTTAAGAATCAAATCTATACCAACGGTGTGATTTGGAATGTCGGTCACTTCGCGATACTCTTTATCATTGTGTGTTTTTTGTGAAATTACGCTATCTTTAATACCGACACGTTCAACGAGTCCTTTCGCCAACAACTTTTTGTCAGCCATGTTTAGCAGCTGGAATTTTATTGATGAGCTGCCACAATTTAAAACAAGTATAATCATTGATTTTAATTTTGAAGTGTTTATATATATTTAATTTTAACTCTGTTGATTTCTATTTTGTTATCTTATTTTCAATTGCTTGTGTATAACTTACAAAAAACGTTAAAAAGTTGACTGTTTGTTAACTTTAAAAGACTTACATGTCATTTGGAATAATTAATGCATTGTTAAACAATGAGTTATGTGATTATAAAATATGACACAAATTTATAAATAATTTCTGTGAACTAACAGCTTTATCTCCTTTAAATAGTTTTTATTTAACATGTCGGTTGAGATTCAGTAAATTATCTGTTTTTTTGTTCAGAGAGTAGGATATAACAAGTGGTTATAAAAAAATTTCTTATCCACGGGACTTTGGTAATAAACTTCAGTTGTTTTCTCGGTTTTAACCCAAACTTAATTTCGTAATTGGGATTTATGAAGTAATAATCGGCTTGTTCAATTTTATAACTCTCTTTTTTTACAATTTTCAGAAATCTCTCTATTGTTATTCGTGTCTCTTTAACTTCCAATGCTGCTTCAATCTGTACGTTATCTTCTTTAGCCAGTTTCAGCAATCCTGCGTATAAGAAGTTAGGTAGCAGATGTATAAACGGTAGTCTTGAAGTAAACTTGTTGAAAATTTGCTGATGTCCTCCATAAGGGTTTTGCCACGGTGGAAAGCCTAAAAATAGTTTTCCGTTGGGTTTTAGAAAATTTTTTACGAAACCTAAGAAATACTCTTGATTATGAATATGTTCCAACACATCACGTAACATGACAATATCGAACTTTTCATCTGTTACCCAGTCGTAAATATCGGCTAAGATAAATTCAGGACAATTTTTTTTGGTTGAATAGAACTTATTTGCATTGTTTATTTTGTTTTTGTTTAGGTCAACGCCCACCGTTCTGCACCCAGTTTCTGTAAATGGCATTAAATTTCCGCCTTCGCCGCATCCAATTTCCAATACAGAAGTGTTTGAATCTATTGATATTGAACGTTCTATAAACGGGATAACGTATTTTTCAGTAGTTATTGCCTGTTCTTTAAAGTATAATTCTCGGTTTTTATGTCGTTCTTGCATGGTTGTTATTAATATTGTCACGGTGTAACTGTCTGATTATTCCATCACCAAGACCTATTTTAGGAACAATTAACTCTTTCGCTCCAACTGTTTTCATAACAGTAATAAAAATGTCTAATGCAGGAATAATTACGTCTGCGCGGTGTGGGCTAAGATTTACATTTATAAGTCTTTCGTCAAAAGTTAGTCGTGAAAGTTCTTCCCTAATATTTCTTAGTCTTTTTGCTCTAATAGGCTTTCCTGTCCTATTTTCTATTATTTTTTGGAATTGGTTAATATTACCACCAGAACCAATAATTGTTGGATTGGAATATTTTTGCAGAGTTTTTTTCAACCATTTTGTCATTTCAGAAATAGTGTCGGGCTTAACAGCGTTTGATATTGTTCTAACTGTTCCAACAGGGAACGATTTTGAAGCTATTTTTTTATTCGTTGAGTATAAAACCAGCTCGGTGCTACCTCCTCCTACGTCAACATAAAGATATGTTTTGTTATCGTGTATTATTTCGGCAAGACCTCCAGTGTGAATTAGTTTTGCCTCTTCGTCTCCTGAAATTATCTCTATTTTTATACCTGTTAACTTATGGATATGTTTAACTACTTCGTTTTTGTTTTGTGCTTCTCTCATAGCGCTTGTAGCGCACGCTCTATAGGTTTCGACTGAAAAGGCTCTGATTAAATGGGAAAATCCGGTCATTGCTTCTGTTAAAAGGTTTAGCCTGTTGGCGCCAATTGCTCCAGTTGTAAAAACATCTTCGCCAAGCCTTATGGGTACTCTTACTAAAGATTTTTTTTTGTACTGTATTCTGTCGGGCATCTGATAGACATCTGTTATAATGAGTCTAATAGCATTAGAGCCAATATCTATAGCTCCATAGGTAATTATATTAAGCATAAAAAGGTTTGAATTGTGTTATGATTTTAATGATTTTAAATATTCGTATATTTCTATTTGAGCCCTGATAACTTTTTCTCCTTTTTGAGGTTTGTATTGGTTTGACATCTCGCTGTCTAAAATTCTTGCTTTAACATTATCTTTCCACTGTATATCAAAAATATTTCTTAACTCGCTCTGCACCTCTTTAGAATACACAGGGCAGGCAACTTCTATTCTGTGGTCAAGATTTCTTATCATCCAGTCGGCGCTTGAAATATAGTAAAGTTCGTCGCCTCCGTTGGCGAAAATAAAGAAACGGCTGTGTTCAAGGTACTTATCCACGATGCTTATAGCTTTTATGTTTCCGTTGCTCTCTTTCAAATCGGTTTGCACAGTGCATATTCCGCGAACAATTAATTTGATGCTTACACCCGCTTTGGCAGCTGCATATAGCTGTTTTATTAAAGTCTCGTCAATCAAGCTGTTCATTTTTAGGTGTATATATGCTTTTTTGCCAGCCTTCTTATTTTTTATCTCATTTGAAATTAGCTTTAAAAAATGTTTTCTCATTCCATAGGGAGAGACTACTAAGTGGCTGTAATTGTAGCGTTTATAGTTATGTTCTAAAAAGTCAAATACTTTAGCCACTTCATTACCAATTTCTTGGTCTGCTGTTAATAATCCGTCATCGCAATATGTCGAGGCTGTATCTTCGTTAAAGTTTCCTGTGCCGAGATATGAGAAAAATTGCTCTTTTTTATTCACAACTCGTTTAATCAGTGTCATTTTCGCATGGATTTTCAATCCTGCAATACCGTGTAATACTTTTACCCCAGCCTCTTGTAAAATTGTTGACCATTCTATATTAGCCTCCTCGTCGAATCTCGCCAAAAGCTCAATAACAACGGTTACATCTTTTCCATTTTTAGCGGCATTTATTAGTGCATTTATCACTTTCGAGTGCGATGCCACTCTATACACAGTGGTTTTTATCGATTTAACATCGGGGTCGATTGCCGCCTCGCGCAAGAGGTCAATATAGTGCTTAAATGATTGATACGGATAGTGTAGCATAATATCCTTTTTCTTAACAACATCGATTATGCTGCTGTGCGGGTCGATATCCCGATGAAGTAAAACCGGTGGATTTACATTATCAAGGGACGGCTTTACCGATGGGAATTTCATATAATCTTTAAAGTTGTGGTATCTGCCACCCGGTATTATCGGGTCGCGGTTTGTTAAGCCCATTTTTAATGATATAAAATTTAACATATCTTTATCCATCTCGCTGTCGTAAACAAATCTTACTGGGCGACCAGAAAGCCTTTTCACTAATCCTTGCGACATCTTTTCCATTAGTGATTTTGATATATCGTCATCAAAATCAAGCTCTGCGTCGCGGGTTATTTTTATGGTGTAGGCTTTAATGCTGTCGTAGTCGAACATGAAGAATATATCATCAAGACAGTAACGAATTAAATCATCGAGAATTAGTATGCGAACATTATCCGAATTGTCAAAGTTTGGCAATACAACAAACCTTGATATACGTGGATTTACAGGTATTTCGATAATGGCATATTTCACTTTGAGCTTAGATTTTTTTGATACTAATTTTACAGCAAGGCAAATAGTTTTATCGCGCAAATATGGGAATGGTAATTTTGGCGATAGTATTAATGGCACAATGTATGCGCTAACTACATCAGTAAAATATTGATGAATGTATTCCCCCTCTTGTGGTGTAATATCTTTTATTCCTATTACGTGAACGCCCTCATGTTTAAGCTCTTCGAGAATTTTATTATAGATATCGGAAAATTTTTTCTGCAGCTTTAAAACCTTTTTTTGGATACTTTCCAAGATTTTTGCTGGGTCTTGCTCGGGAAAATCTCGTGGCGATTTTCCGAGCGCTACTAATCTGCGCATACTTGCTACTCTGACACGAAAAAACTCATCGAGATTATTTGAAAAAATACCTAAAAATCTTACTCTTTCAAGCATAGGTACTCGTGTGTCTGCAGCTTCATTCAGTACTCTTTCGTTGAACGACAGCCAACTGATCTCACGGTTTAAAATATTTTCGTTAGTTGTTAGTTGCATAGTTTTTTAATGGAGATATGTGTGTGATAATTATAATTAAAATTGTATTTTAATTAAGCCTTTGAAAATCAACCATATATTCTATACGTTTATTAATACTGTTGTACAGCTCAGTGATTTTCCTTGTCTTAACATTATTTTTTTTTGCATACTTTTTTATAGCGGGGTAGGCTTTTGCAATTCCAAGTTGAATTGATAATCCTCCTTTAAAAGGGAAATAGACTACAATACGTTCTTTTTTCTCAAATGTGCCAAGGGGTATCAGTTTTTGAAGCTTGATTAAATTTTTTTCTGTGCCTTTATATAAGACAAAGCCGATTTCTGCGTTTGTGAGGAGATTGTCTTTACTTGGAATATCGTCGTATGAACATATCGGATGTGCATAGCCAATATCGAATGACTTTAGTGTCTCCATCTGTTTCTCAAATTCCGTTAAAATATCTTCTTGACTTCCTGTAAAGATTTGTTTGGTTACTGCGAAGCCTCCAGTCTCTTTTATTGTGGGTTTTATTCGTTTAAAGATACCATTCTTAGCGAAATATATTACTATTGTTAACATTATAAATGTTAGAGCAATAATGGCGATTATTAGAATTTTATATATCATTTCTTTTTCAATTAACAATTGAGTTAGAAGTTAAAAGTTAAAAGTTTATAAAGTTTGTAAAGTTAAAAGTTTATAAAGTTTGTAAAGTTAAAAGTTCATAAAGTTTGTAAAGTTATTTGAACGCTGATGACACAGATGCAACAGATTTACACAGATAAAAATCTGTGTAAAATCCGTTTAATCTGTGTCATCTGTGTTCCATTCGTAACTCGTAATTCATAATTGTTCACTTCGACTTCGCTCAGTGCGAGCATTGCTAATTGAGTTAAAAGCGCTACCCGTTTTCCGTTTTTAACACTTCGACTTCGCTCAGTGCATCGCTTTTACCTTTTAACTCATTTTGATGCCCATTATTAACATGTCGTCAACTTGAAACTGTTCAGCTTTCCATGCATCAATGGTTTTACTGAATACTTCATATTGTTTTCTCATAGGCATTTTGTTTACTTCTAAAAGCATTCGTTTAAATCTTTTCACCATAAATTTTCTGCCTTGTGAGCCACCAAACTGGTCAACATATCCATCAGTACATAGATATAATGTGTCACCGGTTAAAAATTTAAAAGTTGTGGTTTTGAAGCGATCTCCCATATCCCTCTGATAGCTAACAGTCATATTATCAGGCTCATAAACAGTTAGCTCGCCATTACTAACAACATAAAGTGGATTGTTGGCTCCGGCGTACTCTATTTTTTGCTCTTTGTTGTCAATAATTATCATCACTATGTCCATTCCATCTCTAGCATCGTCTGATTCGCCTCTCTGATGTAGTGAGTCCATTATATAGTTGCGTAATTCGGTAAGAATGTCTCCTGCATGTAGTTCTGATAAACGATTGTTTTCAGCAATTTTGTTAATAATTTCGTTCAAGAACGCCGTTCCAAGCATACTCATAAAAGCGCCAGGCACACCGTGTCCCGTACAGTCGGCAACTGCTACAATTATTTTTTCGTTTTTTTCTGAAATCCAATAGAAGTCGCCACTAACTATGTCACGCGGTTGGAAAAATATGAAGTTGTCGGGTAAAAGCTTTGTAATATATTCATCTGGTGGCAGCACAGCCGCTTGAATTCTTTGTGCATATTGAATACTTGCTTTAATTTTTTCAGATTGTTTTTCAATTTCGTCCTTTTGTTCTTGTATCTCTACGTTTTTTTGTCCCAACAGTTTATTAGCTTTTTTGGTTTTAGCAATTTGTAAAAAGAGTAGTCCCGAAAACATTACAACTATAACAATGACTGTCAGCATGAAATTCCGAATCATCTCTTGTCGTCTGATTTCTGCTTTGGCTTTGTCTTCGACATCTTTTAGTTTAAGTCTCTCTATCTCTAACTCATATCTCTGTTCTTTTGTCAGTTGTTCAGCCTCTTCTAAGGATGATTGTGTCTTTTTTAATATCTCATGTTTTTCTTGTAACTCTTGTTCTGTTAATCGTTTTTGCGATACGGCTTCACTCACTTTCTTTTCCGATTCTAACTGAACTTGTTTCATCTCCTCTCGTTTGATTTTTTGATCAAAAGAGGCGTAAAGATTAAAATATTCTGTTGCTTTTTCGTTATTTCCCAACTTTCGGTGGATATCTGATAATAGACCATAACAGGTTCTTATTAATGATATGTTGCTCAGTTCCATTGCGATAGCGAGAGCATTTTCCGCCGATTTTAAGGCTTCGTTGTTTTTATTTTGATTTTGTTGCGCCGTTGCAAGATTTGTGTATGCTGCTGCTTGTCCAGCTTTATCGCCCATCTGTCGGTTTATTTGCAATCCTTTTTGGATATACTCTTCGGCTTTGGCATAATTGCCTTTATCAGAGTAAATCATTCCTAAGTTGCTGCAGCAATTTCTCATAGCATTGCGGTTGCCGTTCGATTCGGCAAGTTTATAAAGCTCTTGAAATGATGTTATTGCCTCGGAGATATTTCCGTTATCCCAGTGGTTTATTGCTATTTTGTTAAGATAAAAGATAGCGTTGTTTTTATCGCCACTCTCTAAAGCATTTTGATAACTTTGGTTGAGTTCATTCAGTGACTGCGAAAATGTTGCTAATGTGTTTGATAGGATTATCAGCAACAGAATGAAAGAAAATCTTCTCATTGTCTATTGTCTATTTGTGGTAGTGGAATTTAATTAACAGAAAACTCTACTTCTTTATTACTCTGATTACCAAGCTTATCCGTAGCAAGAACTTCTATTTTATAGTCTCTGCCCGGTAGTAAATTGCCTATTGGTTCGCTGTATATTTTTTGTGCACTGTTATTTATTTTATACTTAATATTCATAAGCCCAGATTTATCGTCTGTGGCTGATAGAAATACAATTACATGGTTTGGATAAACATCCATTTTTTTATCTAAGATTGTTTTGTTGCCAATTGGACTAACGCTATAGCGTACAAAAATTTCAGGAGCTATTGAGTCAACATAAAAAGAGAAGCTCGAATTATTTGAGTTGCCAACCTTGTCGTATCCGATGAAATGTATATTGGTTATACCGTTTTCTTTAATAGAAAATGGCTCGGAATATCTGTTCATAGTTTTGCCATTAATACTATACTCTATATAGTCCATACCAGATTCTTTATCAGTGCCTTGTAGTGTTATTTTTGTTTTATAGTTGATAAATACTGTGTCTCGATTTGAAAAGAATGGACCATCAAACTTATAAATTAGCGAAGGACCTGTAAGATCGACATACATTCTGGAGTTGGCTTGACTTGCTTGCCCGCTTGTTGACTCATTGTTTACATTGTCAACGGCAAATGCACGTATTGTTATTTTGCCCTTGCCCTCCTCGAGATAAAACGGCTCGGTGTAGAGTTTCCTTTCGCCATTGTTTATCGAGTAATAAATCTCTTTAATCCCTGCTTTGTTGTCCATTGCGGTAATTTTGTATTTGCTTTTTCCAGAGCTGTACTCAATGTTATTTGATATAAATTTGTTACCAACTATCTCCTCAACAATGAGTGGCGGTGTTTTATCAACATAAAATTCATAAGTATTGTTATCTTCTTGATTTCCAACCTTGTCAATCCCTCTGAATGTAATTGTATGTTCCCCTTCTGAAAGTGAACTCGTGGGTATCGGTTTGCTATATATTTTTTCTGGCTGATTATCAATAGAGTAAAATATTTTATCAATGCCTGAACCTGACTCTTCGGCTAATATTTCAATATGTGTCCTGCCTGAAACTATATTTTCGTATTTATCTTTTTTGATGTCAATATAGGTTTTAGGTTTTGATAAATCGATTACAACAGTTTGTGTTTTAACCTCTTCAACATTGCCAACATTATCTACCGAATAGTATTGAATAAAATACTCCTTCTCTTCCTTTAAATTAATTTCGCCAGTGTAATCTTTATAAGGCTCTTTATTAATACTTACCAATGTCCTTTCAACTCCTGACAACTCGTCGTTTGCAGATATTTTAATTACAACTTCACCAGCAACGTACGCTTTTTTATCTCTATAAAATACTTTTGATTTGTCGTAAGTAATTTTAGATACTGGAGGACGACTATCAGCGTAAACTTCAAAAATAATATCTTCTAATGGATACACAACTTGTTTGGTCGTGGTATCGACACACCAAGGAGTTCTGACTGAATTGTATCCTTCTGTATCGAAATAAAACGGATTGCTATATTTTTTATGGTTTTCGCTTTCCAATCGTATTTTTTCTGATTCGTTGTTTGGCGAAGTTGAAATCCACAGATACATTGGTTGATTTTTTTTTATGTATAATTTTCCGTCAGATGATTTATACATTTTAGAAGGATGCTTCAATTGTTCTTGCGAGAAAACTTTTGTGCCAAAATAGAGAATTGACAAGGCAACAAGTGCAACGATTTTTTTTGTGATACTGAAATTCATAAGTCGTGAGATTTAAAGTGTTGTAAGATTGACTGAACTTGTGTTTTTAAAACTTTTATTACTCCGATAAATATATATATTCGTTTTGAAATGTGCAAATGTTTAAATTTAATTTGAAATTATTTTACACTCGCAAAGGGTGTACCGTTTTGTTTAGTTTTATATATTAGCATTTTACATTTAATTGAAATTAACGTTGACATATCTGTTTATATGGACAGTACATGCATGTATTGTTGTTTTCTGTCTGTTCAAAATAGTTTTCTTTATTAAACATATTTTCTAACACGGTTTTTAAATTCTCTTTAAAAGGCTCAATAATATCACTTAAAAGTATATGACTGTTTGGACATCCATTAGGATGGAAAAAAGAGAAATTGTTATCGGTTATTTTTCTACTTATTATTAGTCCCATTTTGATATCATCAGGCGTTGGTGCATTTGGAGAAGAACTATAAAGCATAGCATAGATGAATGTTTGTAGCGCTTCTCTATTTCGTTTGGTTTTGGTATTGTCAAACAAATTGGTTAGGTCATCAGCGATGTTTATATCCGGGTTTCCAGTTTTGTAGTCAAGTATTCTCGTTTTGCTACCTACTTTATCAATTCTATCTATATTGCCTCTTAGTAGTATTTGTTTTGTTTTTTCTTCCTCGTATATTTGAAAAAAACTTTTTTCATCTTTTTCAAGGTTAATGATTTGTATAGGTGCGCTAAGTTTGTCAATTTCAATTATTTGGGTTATATATTCAATTACTATTTGTTGTAAAAGCTTGTTATAGCCTGAATGGATATTAAACTCTTCTACAGTTGCAGCAACTTTTACAACTCGCTCCTTAACAATGCTGTTTGATAGGTTATTAAACTGTTTAGCTGAAATTGTTTTACCAACAAAATTCCTATATAAATCTTCGATAGCTTTATGTAGCAAGTCTCCGAATACCCTGTTATCAATAACATTTTCGATGACGATAGGCTCGTTTAATTTGCATGGATACTTGAAATAAAACTTCAACGGACAGTCAATATATGTGTTTATTACGGTGGGACTCAGACCTTTGACTTGAATATCTTCCATATATGCCGACACTTTTTCGTCCCACGTATAAGAGATTGGCTGCGGAAGTTTCGAAACTATTTGGAAACCGTAAGTTTTTTTTGGTTTAAAATCCCACATCTGTTCGGCTATAAACTGCTGCAAAAATCTTGTTGAATCAGTTTTTTCAATCTCTTGCTCATCGGTATTAACAATAAATGTGATGTTTTTTGAACGTTGCATCAGTCTATACACGTGATAAGCAGTAATGTTAACGTTGTCTTCAAATGTGGTAAGTCCGTAGCTTTTTCTAATAGAGTAGGGGATATGGGAAATTTGTCGCGATGTTGACGGGAGCGCTCCCTCGTTAGCTCCTGCTATTATGACATTTTCAAAATCAAGGCATTTGGTTTCGCTAATGCTCGTAATTTGAATACCGCTAACGGGAGAACCCTCAAAGGGTACGCTTAGATTGTTTATAAGTCGTTCTATTAGTTTTGTTTGTATGTTTGTATCTAATTGTAAATCACAGCTTTTAATAACGTTCGAGAATTGGTTTAAGTGAGTAATAATGTGTTGCGCCGATTCTATATCAAAAGTGTTTTGGGGAGTTTCACGATTGTAACTCTCTTTGAAAACAGCGATATAATTTTTTAGAATATTAGATAGTTTTGATGGTACCGTCTCATTTTCAATCAAAAGGCTCTTGTGTAACCATGCAGATGATTGAAACTCATCAACATCAACAAAAATTTTCCCTTTGCACTTTTCTGTTATTGAAGTTGAGTCGTTATCAGTAATTCCTTTGCTATTGGCTAAACTTAATAAAAGCTCAACCGAAAATCTTCCTTGGTTTTTACTGTTTGTTTGCTGTCTCCACAGGTTTAGAAAAATTGAAGCAAAAGCGGCTGAGCTTGAATACTTTACCTGCCAGCCTGTAGTTATATTTATGCCATTGTATTTGGGCAGTTTACTAAGCATGGGTTGCAATATATTGGTGTCAGCCAGAACAATGGCTGTGAAATCGGGATTACTGTTATCTGACAAATGTTTTTCTGTTGCATTGTCTATTGCCAACTGCGCTACTGACGACATTCCAGGTGTCTCTTGAATATCAACACTTTTACTTTTGCTAAAATTATTAAAGTTAGATTTATCTAAATTTGACGGAAACAGCTTTAAATTTTCTCTTATATGGTAGCCAGCTTCATATTTTTTGTCAAGATATAACTCGTCGTAATCCCAATAGAAATGAGCTTTACCGTTGTTTTTAATAAACTGCAAAATTGCCTTTTCGGCATTTGTCAGATAGTCGAAACCAACAAATATAAAATCGGTATCGGGAAGGATTACATTACCGCTATTTAAATTGTCTAATGCATTTTTGATGCTATTTCCATGATACGCTATCTTTCTATCAATCAGGTATTTATTGTAATCTTTATAGATAGGTAATAGCTTTTTCCAAAATTTCAAAAAACGTTCTTTTATTTTGGTGTTTTCATCGGAATAGAATGTTTTCCAAAAACGCTCTATAGTACTTGCAAGCTCTTTGTCGTCAAAAATCTCTTCAATCTGTTTTATGTTCTCTATAAGTGTAAATATCTCTTCGGGGTTGGCTAACGCTTTGTCAATATCATTAAAATCAGAGAGAATTACTTCACCCCAAAAATAAAAATCATCGAATGTTTCACTTCCCGGCAAATGCTTTTTATAAACTATATACAGATGATAAACCAACTCTAAATTGCTTACAGTTATTAGGTTAGACCAGTTTTCAACAAGTTCATTAAGAGTCGTAACCTTTGGAGCTAATATCTCATTCGGTGATATTTGACTTAAATATCTATATAGGTAATACTCAGGTCGTTTTGATGGAAGAACAACTATCTTATCTTCAAGATTATTCTTAAATTTGTTGTAAATATCTTGTGCTACAAGTTTTAAAAATTGTGCCATTAGTAGTTTTGTTTATAAAAACAGTCAAATGACTGATAATGTGCGTATAAAACTTAACTTTCAGTTCTATTTTTACCTCTTTTTCTCAATGGCTAAATTAATAAAAAAGCGTGATTTGTTTAGTTTTATTTAATTTCTGAAGTTAAATTTTTGTAACATGGTATAGTGGAAATTATTGAGTAATGTAAAAATTAGTTAAAAACAGGTATTTAAATTCAATTTTATTTGTATGTTTACATGGTGTAAAATCAATTGTTATGTCGCATGCAGAGTTTGAAACACAATTATGCAATTTACGAAGCAGTTTAGAGCGTTATGCTTACAGTTTGACTATGAACAAAGATGATGCTGGCGACTTACTTCAAGAGACAATCTACAAGGCTCTCCGCTATCGTGATAGTTTTGCTGAAGACACCAACCTTCTTTCTTGGACTTATACTATAATGAGGAACACTTTTATTAACCATTATCGTAAAAAATCAAAATTGTCCAAAGATTTTTATGCAAATAAAGATACATTGTTTTTAGAAAGGCAGATTGAGGTAGGAATAATGAACCCAGATAGCGCCTATTCTGTAAAGGAGATACAAAAAGCCATTTCAAAACTTTCCGAAGAATACAGGATCCCATTCAATATGCATACAGAGGGCTACAAATACAAAGAGATAGCTGATACGCTAAATATTCCAATTGGCTCGGTTAAAAGTAGAATTTTTATTGCGCGTAGAAAGCTGATGGCGAGGCTAAAAGAATACGAGTAAACAATTAACAATGCGCAATGAACAACTACGAATGGAACACAGAACACACGGATTAAACAGATTTACACGGATAAAAATCTCCTGACTTGTATATTTTAGTGCAGTAAAATGGACTTAACTTTATTGTTTTTTAC
>DAOOBP010000029.1:0-21504 GCA_035407925.1 Salinivirgaceae bacterium | reverse complement strand
GAGGAGTCGAGTATTTGTCTATACTCTTGTCTGAGGTTGAGCAAATCGGAGTAAAACTTTCTTAATTTTTGCTGCTTGTCTGATAAGTTGTTAACGCTGAATTTACCATAATTGACCCACTTTTGATAATCTTCGATACGCCAGTAATCAAAAATTGTGGTTCTTCCGTCTGAACCACTAAATCCCTCATTATCAGCAGCCTTCTCCCCTATCTCTTGTCCAAAATAGATCATTAAAGGACCTCGATGCATTGTTGCGGCGACAACCATAGCAGGTTGGGCGTGAAAAGGATTGTTACAGAAGTACTTTGAGGCAATTCTCTGTTCATCGTGATTTTCAAGGAAACGCACCAAATATCTGTCTAACCCCTCTTGTTTCCACCAACAATCGGTTAAAAGTTTTGCTGAGCCTCTATTCGTAATTATTTCACGCATAAAGTTATAAAACTGCTCCTTATCATATAAAAAATCAAACCCTCCGTGAAATATAAAATTTCTATATTGCTGCGGATTATATACCTCGCCCATAAATAACAGTTCGGGATAATGTTGCTTAACATTTGCAATTGCCCAATTCCAAAACTCAACAGGAACCATTTCTGCCATATCAACACGAAAAGCATCTATTCCTTTTTTTGCCCAAAAGAGCAATATGTCTAACATTTTATGCCATGTATCGGGAATAGGATTGAAATGACTGCTACCGTTTTTATAGTTTACACCATAGTTCAATTTTACTGTCTCATACCAATCATTTATACTTGGTTTTGATTTAAAGACATCGTTGCCCGTGGCTTTTGCAGGTTCTTCGATATATTCCTCAGAATCAATTGTATATGGGAAATTAATTTTGTCGGGTAAAGTTAACCGTTTTCCAACATAATAGTAGTTATTGTTTACGTTAAATTGCTTACTCGCAATATCATCACTACCAATATTTGAAACGCCTAATGGCAGTTTTTGTGAAAAATAATTCCTGCTAACGTGATTGGGAACAAAATCTATAATAACCTTTAAACCAACATCATGGCATCGCTTAACTAACTGCTCAAACTCGTCCATGCGGTTTGGTATATTTTCTGATAAGTCGGGGTCAACATCGAAGTAATCTTTAATTGCATATGGCGAGCCAGCAACCCCTTTTACAATGCGAGGATTATCAGGTAATAGCGCATATTCAACATACTTTGTACACGAAGCGTGTCTTATAACACCGGTAAACCACACATGTGTTATCCCAAGTTTAACAAACTCGTTTAATGCTTTGACTGTAAAGTGGTTAAACTTTGAGCAACCGTTTTCTTTAATCGTTCCAAACGGTATATTCATACCTTCGTCAACACGAAAAAGTCGGGTGAAAACTTGATATATATTCATGGTTTCTTCTGTTTTTGGTGTCGCTAAGTTAGTAATTTTTTCAGTTTGAGAACATGTTAAACTAAAACACTGAAAAATTAAGTAATGGAAGTTGCGAGATACGAGACACAGCTTATGCGCTGTATCTACTTTCAACTCACTTTACGAGAGACACCATAAAACACAACATCACCACAATATCCTGACATTCAATTGATTGATTATTAATTACACATTGCTAATTGTTAATTGCTTTTCCCTACTTTAATTTACCTGCTACTTGTGTTATCAACTCAAAATCGAACGAAAGAGTGAAGTAAGCATTAAATTTCCACTGATTAACAGTTGGTATTGGAACGCCTAAGGGTAAATCACCTCCTTCACTAAATCCTTTTTTAAGAACTCGAAATTCCGCGATATTTACACCTGCATTGATATGTATAAAGTCAAATATTTTAAGATTTGGACCAAAATAAAAGTTTTTGAATAGGTTTTTTCCACCAAACCCTATAAACCAACCGAAGTCAGTGGTATAGCGTGCCTCTTCTTTTGACAATTTGAATAAACGGACAGTTGCTCCTGTAACTAAGTCAAACTCGACACTTCCTGCATTTTCATTAGTTATCTCGTAACTTTCATAGTTATTAATATCTTTTGGAGCTAACATATATAGAGGCGTTCTATAGGCACGCATTGCAACCCCCTGAACAACAGCAACTTGCTTGCCTCGCTTGTCTCTTGAAGCAAGTTGTGCTCTTAACTCCGCTGCTTCTGATTTTGCATGCTTTCGCTCGTGATCTACCTTTATATAAGATTGTTGAGCCAGTGAAAGAGTATCGCGAAGGGAATCGATAATCTTTTTGTTATCTTCATACCGAGAGGAGATTTTTGATATCTCCTCATCTTTACGCTCTATTTCGCGCTGTTTCTCTTGAATACTTTGTCTCAACAAATCTATTTCTCTTAGTCTGCCTGATGTTTCTTGTTCTTTAGCATTTAACTTACCTTCTAAGGTTACTAAATCAATTTTTGAATCAAGAATTGCCATATTGTACAACTCTTCTTTTTGTTTGATAGTAGCATCTTTTTCTTGTAACTGTGCTTTCTGATTCTCAATAAGTTCCTTTTGTTTCGATATTTCCTGACGTAGGTCGGTTATTTTATTGTTCAAATCAACGCTAGATTCAGTTAATTCACGATATTTTGTTTCTATTGAATCTGCTACGAATTCCCAGTGATCACAAGCTTGTTTTAACGAATCTGCTCTAAGCAACAGTGAATTAGAAAACATATTACCCGATTCGACCAACTGTTTAAATTCGATAATTGAATCGGAATATACATTAACAACTTGCTCTAATGAGTCTATTTTTAAAAATGCTTGCTCTATAATATAATTAGTTAAATCTGAACTAATTGTATCATTCTGATAATTCTGATTTTGCTGTAACGTTGGATTAAAACTTTTACCATTTAGGTTAAAAGTAACAAACGAAAAAGCTACAATAATAATTAACAAGTCCTTCATTTGAATAATAGCGCTTTAAATAATACAAATTTGCATAATTTACCATAAGCAACACAGCCACAGGCTGCGATATAGTAAGTTAAATAAATTAATTTAAAAAATGGATTCAAAAACTAATAATGTTATTTGTTATAATCGCTAAATTTTTTTCTACCGAAAATAAAAAAGTTAATTACAATACTTTTTGTCCATATTTCAGGAAAAGTTTTTAAGCCTGTTCTGTCGATTTTATACTGTTTTCGCATTGAGAAAAAACTCCAATAGGCTCGAAACAATGCTAATGAAAACTTAAATTTACCTTGTATAAAAAATATCGATGCTGAAGCTAAATCTAAGAAAAAACGTACGAGCAAAACCTTTGCCAAACTTCTTTTTTTAAGATTCTTATATAAAAGCAAGAGATTGTTTCTGTAGTTTAGAAATATTTTCCTTGGACTGTTGTTTGGAAGAGTACCTCCTCCTACGTGGTAAACTGTAGAGTTATGGCAATTATAAACCTGATAACCAGCATTTTTCATTCTCCAGCATAAATCAATCTCTTCCATGTGTGCAAAAAAGTTATCGTCAAATCCTCCAAGATTATGAAAAAGCTCGGCTCTAACAAACATACATGCGCCACTTGCCCAAAAAACGGGAATTGAAGTATCATATTGTCCGTTATCTTTTTCAAGTTTTGAAATTATACGCCCTCTACAGAATGGATATCCCAAATAGTCGATAAAACCTCCTGCTGCACCTGCATACTCAAAAGTATCTCTATCTGAATATGATAAAAGTTTTGGCGCTGCAGCAGCCATTTTTTCATTTCTCTCAAACTCACTAATCACAGGTAATATCCAATTAGGAGTAACCTCAATGTCAGAATTTAATATTATATAGTACTCTGCTTCAATCTTTTGCAATCCTTTATTGTATCCACCTGTAAATCCATAGTTTTTATCTAAGCATACTAAATTAACCTGTTGAAAATTATTTTTTACAAACGATACCGAGTCATCTGTTGAACCATTATCAATAACAGATATTGAAATATCGGGATGTGTGGAGTGTTCAACAACAGTCGGCAAAAATTTTTTAAGGTAATGAACACCGTTCCAATTAAGTATTGCGATTGCGATTTTTGACCTCATTGTTTTATAAGTGATAAAACGATATAAATAGTTAATAACAAACTATATAATACTTATATTATATCTGTTTTTAATAAATTTTAATTGCTAGTAATTCTTTTTATAGTTAAAGTGCTGTTATTTAACAACTTTACATAAAAAGTAAACTAACCGAATGCAAAAATAATCAATTTTTAAAAGCAACCTAATGAAGTTACAAGCAATGTGCAATTAGCAATGAACAGTTACGAATTACGAATTACGAATTACGAATTAAAAATTTGTCGTGTACTAAAACAATCGGTATAAATTTTGGTAGCATTGAGTAAAGTTTAAAATTAATGACTAATTTTAACGGTCAAATGGCACGATATTTTATCTAGTTACAAAAAAACAGAAATGGACTTTACTCTTCAAGAACAAAAATATGTACTATCAAGTTTTGAAAATTTAATTTCATCGTGTCCACGCTGTCATGACGATGAAAAAATAAAATTGCTACGAAAAGCCTTCGAGTTTGCACATAAAGCACATTACCCCACAAGACGTAAATCGGGTGAACCGTATATTATACATCCTATAAGTGTTGCACTAATTTGTTGTACAGAGTTGAACTTAGGAACCACATCTATGGTTGCCGCATTACTGCACGATGTTGTTGAAGATACTGAAGTTACTGTTGAAGATATAAAAAATGAGTTTGGCGAGGAGATATCCATCATGGTCGATGGTTTAACAAAAATCAGCGGTGCAATTAGTGTCACAAACTCAATGCAGTCAGAGAACTTTAAGAAAATCTTGATGACTATGTCGCAAGATATCAGGGTTATGCTGATAAAGCTTGCTGACAGACTACATAATATACGCACTTTAGACTCGATGCCACGCCACAAACAACTGAGGATAGCATCAGAGACTTTTTATATTTTTGCTCCTATCGCCCACCGTATAGGCTTATACTCCATTAAAACAGAATTAGAAGATAATGCTTTTAGAATTAAACAACCAAAAGAGTGTGCCGAAATAGAACGAAAACTTAAAAACACTGATGCTCAAAGGACAATGCTTATTAACAAGTTTTCGCTTCCGATTGCGGCTCGCCTTACAGAAAAAAAGTACGATTTTGATATTTCCGGTCGCCCAAAAAGCTTGTATGGAATATATCAAAAAATGATAAAAAAGGGGATACCATTCGAGGAGATATATGATTTATTTGCAATCAGAATAATTTTCACACCAAAAGAAAATGAGGGTAGCGAAAAGGAGCAATGTTTTAAAATTTATTCTATAGTTACTGATATTTATACTCCTCGCCCTGACAGATTAAGAGATTGGGTAACAACGCCAAAAGAGAATGGATATGAATCGCTGCATTCAACCGTAATGGGACCAAATGGACAATGGGTCGAAGTGCAAATAAGAACAAGAAGAATGGACGAAATTGCCGAATTTGGCTACGCAGCTCATTTCAAATATAAAGGCAATCAAAGTAATGAACGTGGTCTTGATAATTTGTACGACATAATGCGCGAAGCTATTGTAACAGCAGACCCCGATGCTGACGAGTTTATGGAAAATATCAAATCAATTTTAACAACATCAGAAATAACAATTTTCACACCTAAAGGCGATATGCATTCATTTCCACAAGGAGCAACTGCTTTAGATTTTGCATACGCTATTCACGAAGACATTGGAAATCACGCAATTTCTGCTAAAGTTAACCACAGAATCATGCCTTTAAACTATAAACTTAAAAATGGCGATCAAATTGAAATTATTACATCACAAAAACAAAAACCAAATTTTGAATGGCTTAATATCGTAAAAACCGCTAAAGCTCGCTACAGTTTACGCAAGGTGATCAATCAAGAAGTGGATAAAAAGGCGACTGTTGGGCAAAAAAAATTAGATAGTTTACTAACTGAACTGAATTTAACTGTAACGCCGAGAATTATTGAGAAAATAAAAATACATTATAATATAGAACAAGACAAAGATGAGAGACTCGTTTTTGCCTATCTATCTGAACAAGAACTAACTTTAGATATCCTAAGAAAAATTCTTAGACAAAGTTCACCAGAGAAAAAAATATTGTTCTGGACCATTAAAAGTAAGGAGAATCCAACAAAAGAGACAGATAAACCAATAACCAAAACCAAGTACAACTATACATTGGCTGACTGTTGCAGACCCATACCAGGCGATCCCGTATTAGGATTTAAAATGCGCCAAAACAGTATCCAAATCCATCATGTAAATTGCCCAGAAGCCGTAAAGCTATCTTCTCAACACGGAGATAAAATAGTTGAAGTTGACTGGTTTAGTCGAGAACAAAAAGCATTTTTGTCGGATTTAAGAATATCAGGAGTAGATAGGATGGGATTGGTTAATGATATAACTACAGTTTTAAGCAAAGAGTTAGATGTAAATATGCGTTCTATAAATGTTTACACTCACGACGGTATTTTTGATGGTTCTATTGAATTATACGTGAGATGTATAGAGGATTTAAATGATATTACTTCTAAATTAAAAAAAATACAAGGAGTTGATAAAGTACTGAGACCTATGTAAATTGAGTTAAAAGTTGAAAGTTTATAAAGTTTAAAGTTTAAAGTCTGAAGTTAGAAGTTGGAAGTTGGAAGTTGGGAGTTGGGAGTAGAGCAATTGGTTGTTGATATATCTTGTAAAAGCAGCCTATTTTTTTCTATAGACCTTACTTTTTTGATAATACCAACTAAAAAATTTACTCAATTTTTTTCGCTTAGTTGAAAAAGACAAAAAAAACACTTTACATTTATAACATTTTGAATTTAAGCCAATTAACCAACAATTGTTCATTGTTAATTGTTAATTGTTAATTGATTAAAAATTGCTTAAAGTTATTGTAACAAAAAAATCACTTATTTATGACTAAAAAAAAACAAGCAAATCGACAAAAATTATTATATTTATGCAATCTTTGAATAATACCGATTGGACACACACAATAGTCCAAATTTCGCTATCGCTCTTTTGGACTATGTGTCTGTAACATTGGCATTTACAATTTGTAAAATTTAAAAAATATTGGACATTTTTTAAATTACAATTGGTATAAAAAGTATATATATTTAACACCATTAGATATGAGCTACTTAAAATTTGTAAAAGACCAATTAATAAACCTTGAGTTTTCTTTAAAACATGAGTTTATACGAACTAACCGTTCTGGAGCTTATGGCAGTACAACCATAATTAACTGTAACACAAGAAAATATCACGGACTGTTAGTTTGTCCAATAAAAGAAAATGATAATAACAGGCATGTTTTGTTAAGCATGGTAATGCCAACCATTGTAATTGATAAATACGAATTTAACCTTGGAATACACAAATTTAGTGGTGGAGTATATGAACCAAGAGGACATAAGTACATTGAATATTTGTCAGTTGACGTTGTTCCAACCATTGTTTACAATGTCGGTGAAGTTAAACTTGGTGTTGAGCAAATTCTAGATGACGAAGAGTGCAGGGCATTAATTAGATATACAGTTCTTGAAACTCCAAAGCCTATTACTTTAAGGCTCAAATCATTACTAGCATTCCGTAGTGTTCACGATTTGTCTAAAGCTAATATGCATGCCAATGTAAGACCAGAAATGGTTGACAATGGTATCAGAATAAAAATGTACGAAGAATATCCATATCTGTACATGCAAACAAATAAAACTCCTGACTTTGTTCACATGCCAGACTGGTTTTACAATATTGAATATCAAGAGGAACAAGAACGAGGATATCCATACCAGGAAGATCTTTTTACTCCCGGATATTTTGAATTACCTATGCGAAAGGGAGAAACTATTGTATTTGTCGCTGGCACTGAGCCTATGGGACCATTGAAAATGAAAAGACGTTTTACAGCAGTAGAAAAAAGCCGAATACCTCGTACAAACTTTGAAAACTGTCTTTACAACTCAGCACACCAATTTATTGAAAAACAAGGAAAAAACACTTACATAGTGGCTGGTTACCACTGGTTTGATTCACGATCTCGCGACGCTTTTATAGCCGCACCAGGCATAACACTGCCGTTGAACAAATATCAGAGATTTATGGACGTTCTCGACACTGCTCAAAAACAACTTAAAAACGGACTGTTCCCTCAATCATTGAATGGAGGTAATATTGAGCAAGAAAAAAGTGTCGATACACCTCTTTGGTTTATTTATGCCATACAACAACTCAAAGATCATATATCATTCGATACATTAACTCAAAAATACTGGAAATCTATCAAATCAATTTTAGATAGTTACTATGCGGGTACAGAATGTAATATAAAAATGACTGATCACTGCTTAATCTACTCTGGATTAGACAATTATCCTCAAACATGGATGAATGCACGTGATAAAAACAAACCTGTAACATTACGAAAAGGATATGTTGTCGAAGTAAATGCTTTATGGTACAATGCTGTTTGTTTTGCTGTTGAAATAGCAAAAGAGCTAAATGACAAAGCGTTCTTGAAAAAATGGGAGCATATTCCTGCTGTCACAAAACAATCCTTTATAAATAAATTTTGGATTTCTGAAGAAAATTATCTTGCCGACTATTGCACAACACATCAACAAGATAGAAGCATTAAACCAAATCAAATTATAGCTGCTGCATTGCCTTACTCAATGTTAGATGACAATCAGAAAGTTGATATACTAAACTTTACGAAACATAAGTTGTTAACTAAGAAAGGACTACGTACATTATGTCCCGCTGATGAAAGATATAAACCATACTTTTCTGGTTCTCATGCAGATAGAGAACAAGCGTATCATCAGGGAACGGTTCATCCTTGGTTACTTGAGTTTTACGCAAAAGCACTTGTATCTGTGTATGATAAAGACGCTTTGCCTGAGTTAAACAAAATTTACTACAATTTTGAAGAAGATATGACAGTACGAGGAATTAGCACTATAAACGAGGTGTATGATGGAGATCCTCCACATCAACCACGAGGGGCTATTTCACAAGCATGGAGCGTTTCGGCAGTACTGCAAATTAAAATGTTAATGGATAAATTAGTAACACAAGACAAATAGTGTTTTAAATATATAAATTATGAGGGTTTTGATGTTTGGGTGGGAATTTCCGCCACATATTACAGGAGGTTTAGGAACAGCTTGCTATGGACTTACGAAAGGCTTAGCATTTAACGGAGTAAAAGTACACTTTGTCGTTCCAAAGGTTTACGGTGGTGAAGATCAAAGCCAAATAACGCTTCATGCAGCCGAAGGAGTTGAATTCAGCGAACGAAACTTTAGCTTTGGAGAATTTTACGAACAGATGCGTTATTTTGAAGTTGGTTCCAATATAATACCATACCTATCACCCGATGAGTATGAAATTTTAGTTAATGAAGACGTTAGACACGATACAATAACGTCGGAGAAAATACTCGGAAGGAAGTTCAAGTTTTCAGGAGCGTACGGAAAAAACCTTATGTTAGAAGTAAGCCGTTATGCAATGGTCGCTTCCGTCATAGCCAGACAATTAAAATCTGACTTCGATATAATCCATGCACACGACTGGCTAACATATGCAGCAGGTGTCGCGGCTAAACGTGCTACAGGAAAACCTCTTGTGGTTCATATGCACGCCACAGAGTATGACAGAAGCGGAGAAGGTAATATAAACCGACAGGTTCATGATATCGAAAAAATGGGAATGAGCGAAGCCGATACTGTTATTTCAGTGAGTAACTTTACCCGCAGTATAATAATTAATAAGTACGGAATTGCTCCCGACAAAGTTGTTACCGTTCATAACGCTGTTGAAGCCGATGAGAGTGAACGTGCAGAATATAAAAAATATATACCCGAAAAAATAGTAACTTTCTTAGGTAGAATTACTTACCAGAAAGGTCCAGACTATTTTGTACAAAGTGCTCTCAAGGTGTTACAAAGAGATCCTAATGTTAGATTTGTAATGGCAGGCTCTGGCGACATGCTTAACAGAATGATTAAACGAGTTGCAACTCTGGGAATTGCTGATAATTTTCATTTTACAGGATTTTTGAAAGGTCCCGAGGTAACAAAAATGTTTGCCATGAGCGATGTATATGTAATGCCCTCTGTATCAGAACCATTTGGCATATCGCCACTTGAAGCCATGCGAAGTAACGTTCCTGTTATTATTAGCAAACAATCGGGCGTATCAGAAGTATTGAAGCATGCTGTAAAAGTTGACTTTTGGGATGTTGACGCTATGGCTGATGCTATTTACGGACTGTTGCACTACAAGGCTCTCTCAACAATGTTTAAAGAGCTTGGAAAAGACGAAGTCGATAACTTAAAGTGGGACAACTCGGCAGCAAAAGTTAAAAACGTTTATATAGATACCATAACAAAAGTTATGGGTTAAAAAAATTAGCTTAAAAGTTTAGAAATAAATATAATACAGATAAATCATGAAGAAAATTTGCCTATATTTTGAGGTTCATCAGCCATATCGACCAAGAACTTATCGTTTTTTCGATATTGGTCATAACCACAACTATTTTGACGATTATGCCAACAAAAATCAAATGAGACGATTGGCAGAAAAGTGTTATCTTCCTGCAAATCAAATTATATTAGATCTTTTGAACAAACATAAAGGCAAATTCAAGATAGCTTTTTCTATTTCAGGAGTCGCAATTGATCTAATGAAACAATACACACCAGAAGTTTTAGACTCATTTCAAAAATTGGCTAAGACAAAACATGTGGAATTTCTAGCCGAAACTTATGCTCACTCGTTGGTTGCATTAAAAAACAAAGAGGAGTTTTTGGCTCAAGTCGTGCAACACAGCAAAACCATAGAGGAGCTGTTTAACTATAAACCAAAGACCTTTAGAAATACCGAACTTATATATTCAAATGACATAGGTGCCGACGTCTTTGAATTGGGATACGAAGGAATTGTTGCCGAAGGCGCTAAACATATTTTGGGTTGGCGTAGTCCTAATTTTGTTTATGTCAATCCAGTTTGTCCCAAACAAAAGGTACTTCTTAGGAATTTTAAACTTAGTGACGATATAGCATTTCGTTTCTCTGACCGAAATTGGGACCAATGGCCCCTAACAGCAGAAAAATATGTTACGTGGCTTAAAAATATTGATGCAAAAGAGGAGATTGTAAACATATTTATGGATTATGAAACATTCGGCGAGCATCAACCGCACGACTCTGGTATTATGGATTTTCTGCGATATTTTCCCGAACACGTTATCAAAAGTAAAGAGTTAGAATTTGTTACACCTGCCGAAGCAGTAAAATCACTGCAACCAATATCGCCCATAAATATTGAATACCCAACGTCATGGGCTGACGAAGAACGTGACACCACCGCTTGGCTTGGAAACGAACTACAAAAAGACGCTGTTAATAAACTCTACGAAATGCAGAATTTTATTAATTCGCAAACAGACCCAGAGATAAAAAAAATATACTATTACCTACAATCCAGTGATCATTTCTACTTAATGTCAACGAAATGGTTCTCTGATGGTGGTCACAAACGCTTTAATCCTTTTGGTTCGCCTTATGAGGCATATATAAATTTTAGAAATATACTCAACGACTTTATGCTATTTACAGGTTTTACCTTCGATATCAGACACGAGCTTGAGCGATTAACAAAAGTTAATAGAAGACAAGAGGAAATTATACGTGAATTAAGGCATTTAACAGGAACAACCAAAGCTAAACCAAGTAGGAAAACCTCTCAAACCAAGAAAACTGCTACTACCGAAGAAAGTTCGGCTGAGGATGCGAAAAAAGAAAATATAGCTAAAGCAAAAGCACAACCTGTGAGCAAAAAAGTTACCAAAACAACAACTAAAACGACAACCAAAACGAATAAAACCAATAAAACCAAACCAAAATAAAACCTAAACAAAATAAAAAACAATAAGTTGGCACGGATTGTGCTAAAATTGCAATCTCAGCGTTTTTGTCAGAAAAACAAAAACAATGGTTATTTTTGCCATTTTTTAACTAACAAACAAAAAAAACTAACAAATGAACCGAATTAACACAGTAAATAAAAGACCAGGATTTATATTTGAAACAAGCTGGGAAGTATGTAATAAGGTTGGAGGAATACATACAGTTATTAGCACCAAGTCTCCTGCCCTATCAAATGCGGTAGAAGCAAAAATCATATATATAGGTCCTGATAATGCGCGCCACTCAAGCGGTATGTCGGAATTTAAGGAAGACAAAAATCTTTACTTAACTTGGGTTAGCCACGCCAGACGACAAGGCTTAAAAGTTAGAATGGGACGCTGGCAAATACCAGGAAATCCTATAGCTCTGCTTATAGACTATACACCGCTGATAGTCAAGAAAAATGAGATTTTTACAGAGTTTTGGAAAACATTTCAACTAGATTCAATTTCTGGAGACTGGGATTTTATAGAACCTGCACTATTTGGATATGCAGCAGGTCAAGTGGTCGAAAATTTTTGTCGATTTAACCTCTCGCCAAGACTAAATGTGATAGCGCACTTTCACGAATGGATGACTGCCGCAGGCATATTGTACTTAGAAAAATATGCACCACACATCTGTACAATGTTTACCACTCATGCTACAATCGTAGGTCGCTGTACAGCAAGCAATTACCAGCCATTATACCAAAATTTAAAAGACCTCAACGGATTTATAAAGGCGCACGAATTTAACGTTACCGCAAAGCACTCATTAGAAAGAATAGCTGCAAATGTTGCCGATACTTTCACAACAGTAAGCACTATAACTGCCGAGGAGTGTAAGTATCTGCTTGAAAAAGAGGTCGATATAGTGACTCCAAATGGGTTTGAAAGCGATTTTGTCCCACGCGAAAAAGAGTTTATCGAAAAGCGAAAACAAGCGAGAAATAAAATATTTGACGTTGCAAGAGCTTTAACAAATCAACAATACGATGAGGACACTCTAATTGTAATAAACTCAGGACGATACGAGTTTAGAAACAAAGGAATAGATGTTTTTATTGACTCAATTGCCAACATCAGAAACAGTAAAACCGCTGGTAAGAAAATAATTGCGTTGATAACTGTTCCTGCAAATCACGGCGGAGTTAGACAAGACCTGTTAGATAAATTAAACAATAAAGAAAAAACAGACTTACCAAATCCATATCTAACCCACAATTTGCACGAATTTAATTACGATCAGGTGGTTAGAAAAATAAATGAACGTGGACTTAATACACCAGGTGACGTTTCAATTATTTTTATTCCTTGCTACTTAGACGAACATGATGGATTGTTCAACATGGAGTACTATGATCTGCTTATAGGTACCGACCTTACAGTATTTGCATCATATTATGAACCATGGGGTTACACGCCTTTAGAATCATTAGCATTTAAAATACCAACGATAACTACTTCACTTTCAGGATTTGGACAATGGATTAAAGATAAAGTGAAAAGTATTGTAGATGGCGCGGTAGTAATCGAACGTACAGAAACTAATATAGATCAAGTAGTTAGCGAAATTGCCAAAACAATAAGCGACTACAGTAAATTAAGTAAAGATGAAGTTGCTCAAGCACGAAATAACTCTGAAAAACTATCAGAATCAGCAAGATGGGAAGAGTTAATACAATACTATGAAAAAGCATACAGCATTGGACTTTCCAAAAACGTAGAACGATATAGAACAACCGAACAGACACCAGTCTCAATAGAAACTTATGAGGGCACTAAAGTACTTTCAAATGAGCCTTCTTGGAAGAAAATGAGAGTCTTAACAGATATTCCAACATCAATGGAAGGGCTTGTAAAGCTTTCAATGAATGTATGGTGGTCATGGAGTTACGAAGCAAGTCAACTTTTCAAATATATTGATACTGACCTATGGTTGAAATCGAAAAAGAACCCTATTGTATTGCTCAATAATGTATCGCAAGAACGCTTGTTGGAGTTAGAGTCTGACCCTACGTTTAATGCTAATTTCTCGCACGTAATGCAGATGTTCGAGGAGTACATGTCTGAAAAACAAAACGAATACCCTTCGGTTGCTTACTTTAGTATGGAGTACGGATTAAACGATAATATCAATATCTATTCAGGTGGTCTTGGTATATTGGCTGGAGACTACTTGAAAGAAGCCAGTGACTCGCACGTAAACATGACCGCTGTAGGATTTTTATATAAAAAAGGATACTTTACCCAACAACTTACTTTAAACGGCGAACAAGTCGTTTATCTTGAAGACCAGAACTTTAACAATATACCTGTAATTCCCGTTAAAGATAAAGATGGCAACTTACTGTTAATCAATGTTTTTATGCCGGGGAGGGCTGTAAAACTTCGCGTATGGCTAATAAATGTTGGAAGAATTAAATTATACTTGTTAGATTCTGATTTAGAAGATAATAACGAAATAGACCGAACCATTACACATCAACTCTACGGTGGCGATCGTGAAAATCGTTTAAGACAAGAGGTTGTTTTAGGCTTCGGTAGTATCAGATTATTGAATGCACTTGGTATAGAATGCGATGTATATCACCTTAACGAAGGACATGCGTCATTTACAAATTTGGAGCGCATGTGTAACTTAATGGAAAACAACCATTTAAGTTTCGAGGAGGCTCTCGAGGTTGTTAGACATTCAAGTCTATTTACGACGCATACACCTGTTCCTGCAGGTCACGACTCTTTCTCTGAGGAGCTTATGCGTATGTATATTCGACATACACCCGATCGTTTAAAAATCACATGGGATCAGTTTATGAATCTCGGTCGCTGGGTACCCGGAAAACATGATGAAAAGTTTTCAATGAGCATCTTGGCTGTTAACACGTGTCAAGAAGTAAACGGCGTAAGTATGCTTCACGGCAAAGTGTCACGCGACATGTTCCAAAGTTTTTACAAGGGATATTTCCCCGAGGAGCTTCATATTGGTCACGTAACCAACGGTGTACACTATGCAACATGGACAGCAAAAGAGTGGAGACAGCTATATGAAAGTAAGTTCGGACCCGATTTCATTAAAGACAACTATAATCCAAAATACTGGGAGAAAATTTACGAAATTGAAGATGAAAAAATTTGGGAAATCAGACAAATACTACGTAAAAAACTAATTGGATATATTAAAGATAGATACCAGAATAATTGGATCAAACGCAATGACAATCCCAAACGACTTCAAAAAGTTTTAGATACAATTGATGACAATACACTTACCATTGGGTTTGCGAGACGTTTTGCTACATACAAACGAGCAAATCTGCTGTTTAATGATTTAGAACGATTGTCACAATTAGTTAACAACAAAGAACGACCCGTTCAGTTTCTATTTGCAGGGAAGGCTCACCCAAACGACAAACCGGGACAAGACCTTATTAAACAGATAATTGAGGTTAGTAGAATGCCCGAATTTACAGGAAAGATAATATTTGTCGAAAACTACGACATTCAGCTTGCAAAACGCTTAGTAAAAGGTGTAGATATTTGGCTCAACACCCCTACCCGACCACTTGAAGCATCGGGCACCAGCGGTCAGAAAGCAACACTAAACGGCGTTTTAAATTGCAGTGTATTAGATGGTTGGTATCTAGAAGGTTATCGCGAAGGCGCTGGATGGGGACTTACCGACAAGCAAACATATTCAAATCACGATTTCCAAAACGAATTAGATTCAATTACACTTTATAATTTGCTTGAAAATCAAATTATCCCACTGTTTTACAAACGCGATAAGAAAGGTATTCCTCATGAATGGATACAAACAATTAAAAACAGTATTGCCCAAATTGCACCTCACTATGTAACAAGCAGAATGATGGCAGATTACATGAGACAGTACTATAAGCCATTGGCGGAACGTCACAAACAAATTGTCGCAGACGACTTTGTAAAAGCCGCCAGATTAGCTACATGGAAAAAACAGATAACTAACAGTTGGGATAATATAGAGGTTATTTCAATTGATTTTCCTGATACTACAAAAAGAGAGTTCAGTTTAGGGGAACCATATCATGGTGAAGTGGTATTAAACTTAAAAGGCATACATCCTGAAGATGTTGGAGTTGAAATAGTTATGACTAAAACCGATGAAAAAGGAATTAGACGAATACAATGTTCTTACGAACTTGAATTAAATAACAGTATTGACACAATGGCATTCTATTCAACAAACATTAATTTTTCAATGCCAGGAATGTTTGAGTACGCACTTCGCATATTCCCTAAACACTCTGAAATGACTTATAAAATGGATTTTAATCTTGTTAGGTGGATATAGAACATTAGAAGTAAATCAAAAAGTGCCTTGACTATTTTCCGGTCGAGGCATTTTTTTAAAGCAGAATATTATTACTTTTGAGGGTTACGCTCTTTTTGGAATAGTGCCTATGAATTTCAAAATTTTAACATCAGAACTGTTAGACGAGTTTACTTTGAGAGTAAAAGAATCCCCTATTGACAAGCTGAACAGAATTAAGAAACCAGAGCTACCTGTCGATTACTTTCAGTTCTACAAGTCCGCCTCATCAGTTTATTCGTCTAAGATTGAGGGAGAAGATATTGATTTCGACAGCTATATAAAACACAAGTTTATGAAAGTGCGGTTCAAAGCAGACTACACCAAGAGAGCTGACGATTTATATTCTGCTTATGAATTTATAGATTCAAACAAACTGACCCTTGAAAATGTTAAAAAAGCTCATGCAATATTAAGTGCGAATCTACTGCATAGCAGTCAGCAAGGAGCTATCCGAACAAATCCGATGTTTGTAATAAATAGAAATGACCAGATTGAATATGTTGCAACAAGTCCCGAACAGGTTAGTTTTGAATTAGATAAACTCTTTAGTGATATTAAGATACTGCAAAACAGAGAGTTAAACTCCTTTGAGATATTCTATTACGCTTCGTTAATTCATTTGGTTTTTGTAAAAATCCACCCTTTTCAAGACGGAAATGGTAGAACTGCGAGACTGATTGAAAAATGGTTCTTGTTGGAAAAGTTGGACAGTAAAGCACACTCTATTCAATTAGAAAAAAATTATTATCTGAAACTGAATGATTACTACAAAAATATCAAGAAAATTGGTGTTGAATACGAGGAGTTGGATTATAGTAAGTGCTTGAATTTCTTGTTGATGACGGTAAAGTCATTAGACGAAGAATAGAAAGCTCTATCAATCATCATAATCACTCTCCCTTCTGCGAATAAAAATGTTTAGAATCACCCCATTCATCGTATCCGACTTTACAACCTACTTTCGCTACTTGACTTTCTATGTAGCGTAAGGACTCCTCGGCATCTTCGTTTGTACTGGGTTTATTCTCATACAGCTTATAACTGTCGCGATACATTCCCGGCGTTATATTTGGCATTAGAATATTGGCTCCTGCTAACAAAGCCTTCTCACGCCCCATGGGGTCAATTGCCTGCATGGCTGTTGAAGCCACCATATTAATCTCGGGCATCATTATACGAAGTAGTGCTAACATTCTCAAAGTCAACTCAAAACGCTCTTTTAGTGGCATTAACCCCTCGACATAGTGAAACGGGGTGCTATGATGTTCAATAAACGGTCCCATGCCAACCATGTGAATATCAAATGTTTTCATAAAAATAAGGTCGTTTGCCAAGTCAGTTAAGGTTTGGTAAGGGAGACCTATCATAACGCCTGTACCTGTCTGATAACCAACCTCTTTAATTCTATAAAGAGCTTCCAAACGGTTGTCGAAATTGTGAAAACGGTCTTGTGGGTGTATTTTGGAATACAACTCCCGATTAGATGTCTCGACTCTCAACAAATATCTGTGTGCACCACTCTCGAACCATCTTTGGTAGGTCTCTTTAGTTTGCTCGCCAAGCGAGAGTGTTATACCAAGCTGATTATTTGATAGTTGTTTGATTTTTCTTACCAACATATCTATACGCTTAACAAAGGTTGCGTCTGAACGCTCGCCTCCTTGCAGGGCAATTGACCCGTAACGATTGTCGTATGCAAATCGCGCAGCATCGAGAATATCATTATCGGTGAGGTCGTATCTCTCTAAATCTGTATTACCTGCCCTGATACCGCAATAGAAACAATTTTTGGAGCAACGATTTGAAAATTCTATTAATCCACGAAAATAGACTGTGTTGCCTATTGAATTGAGTTTAACCTCATTAGCATAATTAATTAGGTTATTGGAATCTTCTCCTGTTAACGACAATAGTCTAACAAGCTCATCGACAGGTAATAAAGTATTGGTAGGAATTTTCATAAAACAAGCTATATATTAAAGGTAGAGACGCAAAACATTGCGTCTGTACAAGTTTGCAATGTAGAGACAGGGCATGCCCTGTCTCTACAAAAGTTTGTAAAGTTAAAAGTTTATTGTGTTTTGTTAAATCTATTATGCAGTAAATTTTATAAAAGTTCGTTCTTTTATAAAATTGCAGTTGGTCCAAATCCCAAATTTTTTAGGGAATAGATATATGAAATTAGAAGGCAATCTACTTAGCGGAGTCGGAGTGTGCAAGTGGACTTGTCCGTAGGACAATATGTGATTAACCGTAAGATTTATCTTACGGAAACTGCAATGCCCCCGACTTTCGCCCGTAGGGCGACACTAATGCATTAAGGCAATGTGCCACCCTACGGGTGGGATTGTGTGCTTTAGCACACCCATAGGCTTGCGCCTATGGTTAATCATATGTTGTCCTACGGACAAAAAGTCTGTGATAATCAAAAACTCTAAATATTTAGAGAATGAAATTATCTTACCTTATCTTATCTTATAACATAAGTAAAGCATTAAATATGAGATAATTATATGCTTTCAATTATCTGAATTTTCAGAATTTGGGCTTAATATAACAATTCTATATTTTACTATTTTTGTGAACTACATTGACTTTCGGAGCTTGATGTAATAGTTTCCAACTTACTAAAAACATTAACTAAAAAAGTTTCGACCGCAGTCGAATTAAACTAAAAAACATCACAAAGTTTCGACTGTGGTCGAATTATTTCTTGTGTTTAATTTTTACCCTGCAATATATTTTCAATAAAAATCACTAAGTTAGCAACGTATAACAACGCTGTTTATCAAAACACTGAAAAAACACACGGCGGCGACAAGATATAACAATATGAAGTACAAAATTTTTAGCCTGTTTTTTTGTTTTACGTTGCTCGCGTCTGCGCAACAAAAACCGTCTCAACGTTGGCTTAACCAAAAGTTTTCAATGTTTATTCATTTCGGGCTATACTCTGTGTATGGTGGCGTATATGAAGGAAAGCCTGTGGAACGAGGCTATAGCGAACAGATACAATCGTTCGCCGGAATTTTTAGCGATTGGTACGGAAATACGGCAAGGCAATTCAATCCAACAAAATGGAATCCTGATGAAATTGTGCAATTAGCAAAAGATGCCGGTATGCGTTCCATTGTTTTCACATCGAAGCATCACGACGGGTTTTGCATGTATCACTCACAATATACTGATTTTAACATCGTTGATGCCACTCCTTACGGAAAAGATTTGATGAAAGAGTTAGCCGATGCCTGCAAAAGAGGAGGTATCGATTTCGCTGTCTATTACTCACTTATCGACTGGCATTATCCACACGCCTACCCTATTTCGAGTCACAATGCCGACCCTTTGACTGATGAGCACTACGAATTCAATAAGAAACAAGTTGAAGAGATTATGACAAACTACGGCGATATTTCTGAAATCTGGTTCGACATGGGTTCACTCACTCACGCACAGAGCAAAGGCTTGTATGAACTTGTAAATCAACTACAACCACAATGTATGATTAGCGGACGATTGGGTAACGATTACGTTGATTTTTCCGTGATGGCAGATAACGAATATCCGGACTACAAACTCGGTATTCCGTGGCAAACTGCTGCCTCGATGTTCAACGAAACATGGGGCTACCGTTCGTGGCAAAAACGCGGAAGTGTGCAAGAAAAGGTTGACGAAAAAATTGCAAGTTTGATAAAAGTCGTCAGTCGAGGCGGAAATTATCTGCTCAATATCGGACCACGAGGTGACGGCTCTGTTGTGGAATTTGAACGCGACGTGCTGTTGGAAATGGGAAAATGGGTAAAAGCCAATTCTGAGGCTATTTACGGCACAAGTGCCAATCCCTTTCACACTCCTTTTCAAGGTTTTGATGTAACGACCAAAGGAGACACACTTTACTTCTTTGTCACAAAAGAAGAAGAGTCTCGATTTCAAGAAATATCAAGTTCACACTTGTTAAAAACGGAAGTTTCACCAATCGGAACATCTTACGGCGAAGCTCCATTTACCGTATTCAAGGTAACCGGATTTGAAGTGAAACCCCAAAATATTTTGTCGAAAAACGGATCTCTCACACCACAAAACTCAACTCCCACTTTCGGATACTCTTCTTTAAACTACTATGCAGGATATAAAACTTTAATCGGTTACGATTGGTTTTTCCGTTCCAACAAACGTTCTCTATCTCCCGAAATAAGTTTTACAGATTCGGAACAAGGAAAGAAAATCGAAATCAATATAAATGGTAACAAACAGGAGATAACGCTGTCGGCTCAATCATCAAAAAAACAAACTCTCGATAATAACAGCATAAAATGGGGAAATTTGTATCGAAAACCGGGACGAGGCACTTTTGGAAGTATTAGAGAAGAAGGCATTGAAAACATTGACGTTCAGGCAGATGAAAACTTTAAATTAGTTTCCGATTTCAACTACAATGAATCTTATACCGAGGAGATAATTCCCCGAAGAAGTTTTGTTCTGTTGCAGGAAATTGAATCTACAAAGCCCCAAACAATAGCTGTTGAAATAGAAAGTGGTAACGCAGCATATATTCTTTTGAACGGGAAATATATCACGGCTCACTTTTCGCCCAAGCGGATAAGGCTACAAAAAGAGATTGTTCTTTTGCCATTGAATAAAGGAAAAAATCAGCTTGTTGTAAAGTTTTACAGTGGATACGAAAAAGAGATTACTTACGGAATTAAACCGTTAACAGAATGGACGTTGCATACTATAAAACTATCTCCTATCTCTATCGACAGGAGTAAAGATTACCATCATATTTCAATTAGAAAAGCCAACCCTGAGTCCAAAGTGTCGCCGCTGAGAATGAATAATATTGAGATTAAATTGTAGCTTCATGTTTCGGGCGACCGCAAGGGGCACCACTACCAAAAATCCGTGATAATCCGTTTAATCCGTGTGCTCTGTGTTCCTTACTTTTAACTATCTTCAAAACCTTGTGACGTACCCAAAATGAATTTTCGCAGTTCTCAGTCTTAAATCCTGTTCTTTAGATTTGCCCATTGCATACATCACGGTAAACATACCTACGCCAGTGTTTAGCATTGTCCCTATCCCACCTGAAAAGAGATACGAACTTGTGGTTCTTAATATCGATTCCGACTTATAACCTCCAAACTGGAAGAAAACAAAGGCGTTACTTCTTTGCTCGAAACGATAACGGTATTCAATTGTAC
>DAOOBP010000028.1:1575-22044 GCA_035407925.1 Salinivirgaceae bacterium | reverse complement strand
TAGCGCACCTGCTTTGGGAGCAGGGGGTCGCAGGTTCGAATCCTGCTGCCCCGACAAAGAAACAAAACTTAAAAAGTTTCAACACCTCTAAAAGTCTCTTAAATCAATGATTTGGGAGGCTTTTTTATTTTTGTCTGTTCTTGAAAATTCGCATTTTTTTCATTTTTTTGATACATATTTATTATGCTTGTGCTACACACAAAAAAAGAACCACAAACAAGAGTTGATCCTTGGTTTAGCTACTTAATAAACAATATTAGCCCTCAATTGAAGATTATTAGCTTCTAAATACATAAAAGTACGCACATAATGCGGAAAAGTGTGGAAAAATAGCCTTTTTAACCCTTTTTTACGTTAATAACCCTTTGTTTATGACAAAAATATATTACTTTTGTATGTCATGTGCTAATAAAGTTTAACAACTTTTATGATTGTATTACGTTGTTATTCATATAGTATTTATATTTGATAAATTAAAACATTACTGCGATGTATAAACTTAGTGATACAGGCAAAAAGTCCATAGAAAAGAAAACGGGCATCAAGATAGAAGACATGCATAAGTTGTCTGCTATGGAATTAGACAAAAAAATCGAAGAGAAAATTGGCAAAAAACTAACCTTTAAACAAATTACTGATATTAGAATAATTGGAAGAGGTTCAGTCTATATGGCATTAGGACGTTTTTTCTCTCTTGATTTTTTCACAACTAAGTTTGACAAGTATTTTGCCTAATGATTTCTGAAGAACAATCTAAACGAATTGAAGAAATATACCGTAATTATCGAATTACGGTTAAACCTTTAATTGCAGTAATCGAAGCAGCTTACGAACGATTCCCTATTCAAATATTCAATGAAATTCGTGCATTGTTTGACCACATTGCGCATTGCTACAGCCCCGATGCACAACCTGAAAACATTGAAAAGGAAATTACTCGTAGTGAGAGCCATTTATACAGAATAATATTTGATTGTTTTAAATTTTTAAATGTTAAAGCAAAAGACGAATTAGATCTGTTTGAAAAGCAAACTCGCAATGTAGATTTACCAAGTATAAGCAATGGTGAATTTTACCCCGAATATAAAAGGTTGGCAAATTTAGCATTTTCTAATGCAAAAGAAGCAAAAAAACTTGAGAGTTCTAATAAAGACCAATCTCTTAAGTATTTCGAAGATGCATACAATACATATATAAAACTGCAAGAACATATTGAAAGCAATAGAATTTATATTGTTCGAGCTAAATGGAAATTTAGAACATATAGATTATTTAAAATATTTCTTTGGTTTTTAGCTGCTGTAATCTCTGGTTTTATTAGTCTATTTTTTACTTGTCCTCAAGTTGTTACTTCTATAAAGAATAATTTTTTAAACCTCTTTTGATTTAGCAACATATAAAGGCCTCGTAGCTCAGCTGGATAGAGCATCTGACTTCGGATCAGACGGTCAGGGGTTCGAATCCCTTCGAGGTCGCAAAATAAAACAGGTCGCTTTTTTTACGGTGACCTGTTTTTATTGAGTACATACAGTGAATGCCCTATCTGTACAAAAAATTGAAAGGCGGTACGCTTGGTTGCAGAGCAGAGCGTTTTACTCGGTCACTGAGCTTGTCGAAGTGAGCGTAGCCGAAGTGTCGAAGTGACCTCATAAAACTGGCTTCGATGGTTGTTGAGTCTGTCAAAACACAAGCTCAGCCGACGTGTCACGACACACTGAGCGTAGCCGAAGTATGACCATTTCTAAATGAGCATCGTCGAAATGAAATCCAAAATTAAAAAATAAATTTGCAATCATTGCTAATATGACTGTTGTTCAGTAATTAACAACTTAATATTTGCAATTTTTGAGTCAAAACCGCAATTTTTTTTTACGATTTTTAGTGTCTTATAATAATAATTTAAGATTTTTTTACGATTTTCGCCGATTAATTATTTTCATCTACAAAACACGAAAATGATTTCTGAGAAAAATAACCCGAATTGTTAATTAAAAAAAGGAGACCACATTATGCCAATAATTTTTTGGTTAGTACCAATCAGTTCGATAGTAGCGCTATGTTTTGCCTACTATTTTTACAAAAAAACACTGAGCCTTGATGAAGGTACAGATATGATGAAAAAAATTGCCCTTTATGTTCGTCAAGGGGCAATGGCTTATCTAAGACAACAGTATAAAGTTGTAGCCATTGTTTTTATTATTCTTACATTAATCTTTGCATTTCTTGCCTATGGCTTAAAAATTCAAAATCCATGGGTGCCTTTTGCATTCATTACCGGAGGTTTTTTCTCAGGTTTGGCTGGATTTTTCGGAATGAAGACAGCTACTTATGCGTCAGCAAGAACTGCAAATGCAGCCCGAAATTCTTTGAACGATGGTCTTAAAGTTGCTTTCCGCTCGGGCGCTGTAATGGGTTTAGTCGTCGTTGGATTAGCATTACTCGACATCTCTTTATGGTATATCATATTAGACAGATTTATTGTAGAAGCAACATCTGCCCAAAAACTTGTAGTAATAACCACAACCATGCTTACATTCGGTATGGGCGCATCAACTCAAGCGCTGTTTGCTCGTGTTGGAGGAGGCATTTACACAAAAGCTGCTGACGTAGGCGCCGACCTTGTAGGGAAAGTCGAAGCAGGTATCCCCGAAGATGACCCACGTAACCCCGCTACAATCGCTGATAATGTCGGCGATAACGTAGGAGACGTCGCTGGTATGGGCGCCGACCTTTACGAATCGTATGCAGGTTCAATTCTTGCCACAGCCGCATTGGGCGCTGCTGCATTTTATTCTTCTGAAGGCGATATGCAGTTAAGAGCCGTACTAGCCCCGATGTTGGTTGCTGCTGTAGGTATATTCCTTTCAATTTTAGGTATATTTTTAGTGCGGACAAAAGAGAATGCTACTATTAAACAACTACTTGGTTCTCTGGGACTTGGTGTTAATGTTAGTTCGATTTTAATTGCAATATCGACATTTGTAATTCTTTATCTATTAGGACTTCAAAACTGGGTAGGATTGTCGTTTTCTGTAATTACAGGTTTAATAGCTGGTATTATTATTGGGCAATCTACCGAATATTTTACTTCTCAATCATATAAACCTACAAAAAGAGTTGCAGAAAGCACTCAAACTGGTCCTGCTACCGTGATCATATCTGGTATGGGATTAGGAATGATTTCAACGGCTATTCCTGTAATAACAATAGGTGCAGCAATTATAATCGCATTCTTATGTGCAACCAATTTCGATGTACGAGGTATGCTCAATCCACACAACTTACAGTTAGGGCTATATGGTATTGGTATTGCTGCGGTTGGTATGCTCTCGACTCTTGGAATTACTTTAGCAACCGACGCTTACGGACCAATAGCCGACAATGCGGGAGGAAACGCTGAAATGAGTGGGCTTGGAAAGGAAGTGCGCACACGCACAGACGCATTAGATTCTCTTGGAAATACTACTGCAGCCACAGGTAAAGGATTTGCAATAGGTTCAGCCGCTTTAACTGCTCTCGCACTGTTAGCCTCTTATATAGAAGAGATAAAAATTGCACTAATCCATGCAGGAGAGACAGCTCTTGAACTTGCAGAAGGAGTAAGTAAAAGTATTAGCGAGCTTAATATTGTTGATTTAATGGGCTATTACCAAATCAACCTAATGAACCCAACTGTTATCGTAGGTGTTTTTATTGGTTCAATGATGGCATTTGTATTTTGTGGACTAACAATGAATGCTGTTGGTCGCGCAGCACAAAAGATGGTAGATGAAGTTAGGAGACAATTCCGTCTTAAACCAGGTATTCTCGAAGGCAAAGACGAGCCCGATTATGCGTCATGTGTGCAAATATCAACCAAGGGAGCACAACGAGAAATGATGTTGCCATCACTGTTAGCAATAATAATCCCAGTTGTTACTGGAATTATATTCGGTGTTCCCGGGGTAATGGGGGTGTTAGTTGGCGGATTAGGTTCTGGTTTTGTTCTTGCAATATTTATGGCAAACTCTGGTGGAGCTTGGGATAATGCAAAAAAATATATCGAAGAAGGTAACTTTGGTGGAAAAGGTTCAGATTCACACAAAGCAGCAGTTATTGGAGATACAGTTGGCGACCCATTTAAAGATACATCAGGACCAAGTTTAAATATTTTGATTAAACTTATGAGCATGGTTGCTATTGTAACAGCAGGTGTAACAGTGTCATTCCATCTGATATAATTTGAGTTGAAAGGCGGTGTGCTGAGCGAAGTCGAAGTATAAAAGTTTATAAAGTCGAAAGTAGAGACAGCGCATGCGCTGTCTCTTTTATTTCAACCAATTCTTTCGATTGATACCAACTTTTAAATTTTTATTGAGTATTTTTGAGCTTTATTTTACATTAAATTTAATATAGTACAAAAAATGAAAGTTATAGGAATGGGCAATGCCCTTGTTGATATTTTAATCAAACTCGAAAGCGATAATACTTTACAAGAATTAGGTTTTCCCCGTGGTAGCATGCAATTGGTTGATAAAAAACGTTCTAATGAAGTTCTTGCAAAAGTCTCGGGTCTTGATATTAGCCAATCATCTGGGGGTTCGGCTGCAAACACAGTGCATGGACTAGCTAAGCTTGGAATAACCACCGGTTTTATCGGCAAAGTTGGAGATGACGAACTTGGTAATTTTTTTGCTAACGATTTAAAAGTTGCCAACATAAAAAGCCATCTAAATATTTCAAAAACCGAATCAGGTCGTGCTATCACTTTAATAAGTCCCGATAGCGAACGCACCTTTGCAACTTACTTAGGTGCAGCTGTAGAACTAAGTGCAAATGATATCAAAGCAGATAGTTTTAAAGGATATAATATTTTACATATTGAGGGCTATTTAGTTCAAAATCACGATTTAATACTAAATGCAGTTAAACTTGCCAAAGAGAGCGGATTAGAGGTCTCTCTCGACTTAGCAAGTTTCAACGTAGTTGAGGAAAATTTAGAGTTTCTGAAAAATATAGTTGCCAAATATGTAGATATTTTATTTGCAAATGAAGAAGAAGCCAAGTCGTTTACAAAAAAAAATCCAGAAGAGGCTATAAAAGAGCTTTCAAAAGTGTGCAAAGTCGCAGTTGTTAAAATAGGAAAAGAGGGCTCACTTATCTGGGCAAATAACGAAATTGTTAAAGTTGGGGTTATTGATGCCAAACCCATTGATACAACAGGTGCAGGCGATTTATACGCAGCAGGATTTCTATATGGATACATAAAAGAGAAAACACCAAGCGAATGTGGTTGGTACGGAGCTATCCTAAGTGGAAATGTTATTGAGGAGGTTGGCGCAAAAATGAGTAACATAAGGTGGGAAAATATTTTTAAACAGATCAAAAGCCGTCAATAGTGATTAAATATTTCAGGTTTATTCCGAATTTAATTACATCAGCCAACCTTTTTTGCGGTTGCTTAGCTGTCGTATTTGCGTTTGATGGCAAACTCGATATCGCTCTCTATTTTGTTTTATTTGCCGCGATACTTGATTTCCTTGATGGCTTCGCTGCAAGACTTTTAAAAGCCTATTCGGCTATCGGGAAAGAGCTCGATTCGCTTGCCGATTTAATCAGCTTTGGAATGGCTCCAGCCACAATGTTATACGTAGCAAGTGAAGATATCTGGAACATGCCTTTATTCAAATATCTGCCATTTTTAATAGTTGTATTTTCGGCGCTTAGACTGGCTAAATTCAATATAGACACACGACAAGAAACTGATTTTATTGGACTACCAACACCTGCTAATGCAATATTTTTTATCTCTTTTGCCAATTTAATATACTATTCAGAGTTAATTATAAATCAGGTATTAATAGGTATGATAACTCTTTTCTTTTCGCTGATGTTAGTTTCGGAGATAAAGGTTTTTTCACTGAAAAAACTTTCAGCCAATAAATTAAAACTAATCAATGCAATATTGTTGGCAATTATCACTATTGTTGCCGTTTTTTATTTTAAACTTTTCGCAGGAGTAGTTATTATACCCTTTTATTTGCTGTTCTCTGGAATTGCTACAATATTTGTAAGAAAAAATAACAGAAACTAAATGAAAAATTATAACAAAATGAAATTTCAAGCAGAAATTGACGTAATGCCTTTAAAGGCGCTACTTGATCCACAAGGGAAACTGGTAACAACAACATTGCAAAATATAGGTTACAAGGGTGTTGATAATGTCAGAATTGGCAAACATATTTCATTAGAGATTGAAGCCAAAGACGAGAAGCAAGCGCATCAATTAATTGACGAAGCATGCAAAAAGATTTTATCAAACCCAATAATGGAGAGTTACGAATTTAGACTTAAAGCTTTATAAAAGCTATTTTTACAAAAAGTCGTCTCATTTTGAGACAACTTCTTAAATATAATGTCTATATACTGAATAATATCTCCTATCTTCTTTACTTTTGTAGCATCATTTAACTCTTTGACAATCAGATGCATTATATAATTTTTAAGTGATGCAAAAATAATATAATGTTTATAAGAGAAAATTATACTGATTGTAAATGGTTTAACGCTCTATTCGCAGATGTTTTGGTATATATTTTCAATATTGCTCATAGTTTATTAGTCGTGTAAGTTTTAGATTAAAACAATCGTTGAATAGTGGCTTACTGCTATTACTACTATTTTGATTTAACCGTGATTTTATACCAATTGTAATTTTAAAATAGTCCAATATTTTTAAAATTTTACAATGGTAAATACCGATGTAACAGATACATAGTTCAAACGAACGATAGTGAAGTTTGGACTATAGTAGCTGTCCAATCGGTATTAGCTCTGAATTTTCAGTTTTCAACATCGCTAATTCAAACTTTAAAGATGTGATTTCGCTTAGCAAAGCTTTTACTAAATGTTGTAATTCTTTTATGTCATCTGCTAATTCCAAGCCTTAAATATTTAATAAGACAAGGTCAGAAAAATATTAATTCAAAAAAATATTGAAAAAAATTGATTAATGGATATTAATTTATAATTATTTATTATATCTTAGTGCCTAAATAATTACATCTAATTTTTTAATTATTTAAAGTTATTAATTACCTCTGAGAGTTATTCATATAAGGTATTTTGGAATAGACAGTTTTATTTTTTACTAACACTTAAATATTACGATTATGAAAACATTTTTTGCAAAATTTTTGACATTATTGATTTTTTTTGGCGCTGTTTCAATGACTTCCTATGCCCAGTTTGATCTGAAGAAAGTCAAAAGTAAAGTTGTTGAAAAGGAAAAAAAAATTGATGACATAAAGAAAACTAAATCGAATCAAGTTCAAACAGAAACAACAACAGAAACAAATACAGAAACAGATGCAGATGCAGATGCAGATGAAAACGCTACAGCCAGTGATCAGGAGATCTTAGATAAAGCAGGTTTATTGTTAAGTTATATTATAGATTATCGTTTACACTTAGGAAACGATCCTGTTCCCGATGCAAAACGATTTTATGACAAATGTAAAGAAACAGACTATCTGAATTATAAAAAAAGTTTAGAAGCCGTAATGGCAAAAAGTCCTGAACTTAAAGCCAAAGCTGAAGAACCTTATGGCGCCTTTACCAGACTAAGCAAAGACTACGAACAATTTATTTCCATCTCAAATGAAGGTTATATACCTGAAATTAACAGAGTTATTGAAGAAGGGTACGCTGATAAAGCTGCAAAAAGAACTGATAAAGCAAGCCAAAGAGCACGGGCAGCTGTAATTTGTGCAGATGCTTTATTATTAATTGCCCCTGATAACACGAATTTTCAAACTATTAAGAAAGATGCACAAGCATTATTTGATGCAATGAACAAAGAGCTTGCACTTACCGTATATACAAGTGCATATCATGGGGAAAATGTTGAGAAATTTGTTTTTTCAAAAAGTCCGATTGTTATTAAATCCGAGAATCCTGCTAATATGACTGATGCTTTTGTCGCAGGTGATTATATATATGGTATGGCTTATCTTTCCGATAAAATTAATGCTCTTGCATTCAATTCAGAAGTTCGTTTGGTTATATATGTTGATGGAACAAATAAATATAGCCGCAAGTTTAGTCTTTTTTCTAAAAAAGATTTAACTGCATTTGATTTTGAAATTGTGCCCGATCCTGCCACATCAGTACAACAAGGCTGTATTGAATATGCCCATGAATTATCTACATTATCACCAAGAAATCATAAGATAAAGTTCGAACTTAATGATGATGCCGGAAAAATTCTTGCAGAAGGAGAATTTACACTCGATTGTTCACAGGGAATGGATAACCTTACAAAAATTGCACAGAATTTAAAAGCAATGCAATTGGATAAAGTTAGGATGCCTGCTGGCGGTGCATTAAATACTCCTGCACTTCAACAACAGACTATGAAATTATGGACAGGTCAAGAAACACCACTTAGAGCAGTAATTACTTCTGATGATTGGACAATTCATCGTAATGCAATTACAGGAATCATAGAATATAGAGATGCTTGGACTGCGGTAGCAGTAAAAAGAACTGACGGAACATGTGCAATATTCTATATGGCTATAAGACAGGATTATAATGGCAGCGCTTATGGAGCAACCATATTCGGAGCAATGGGAGATAACGAAGAAATTTCATGCGAAAATGTAAATAAGTAATACTGAATTTTTTAAGTGTTTTCATAGTAGCGAAACGAAAGATGTTCTAATCTAAATAGAATTGGTTAACAATTTTTCAGGGTGTCGCAACGCTGAAAACTGAAAAAATATAGGTTACAAAGGTGTTGATAACATCAGAATAGGCAAACATATTTCATTAGAAATTGAAGCCAAAGGTAGGCAGCATGCAAAAAGTTCTTTTCAAACTCAGTAATGGAGAGCTACGAATTAGTTAAAGCTGCACAAGTTATATCAAAAAGAGCTGTCTCGTTGTGAGGCAGCTCTTTCGTTATAACAATACTTATGTTGTGAAACACCTTATTTTATAACAGGTATATTGTAAAAACGCATTGTTCCAAGCATCTCTGAACCAAATGATTTATATACATTGATCTCAAGCGCTTGCATTTCTGTTACTCGTGCAACTTCTTTGTTTTCAAAATTAATAACTCCTCTAAGGGGGATGCCTTTCATAAGCTTACGATCTCGTAGTGTATTGAAAGATAGACCGCTGCTAAATTCATTGCCTTCAGGATCAAAGAAACGAGCATCTACGCCATATATGTATCCGTCCTCGACATCGTTTTGAACAATTATATTTATTGCAATTTTGTTTCCTGTAAACGTAACAGACACGATTTCGAAGTTATAGTCACCTATCTTTGATTTAAATGTTGTTGTCACGGGCTTTGCTACCGTAACAGGTTTTTCTACTATAACTTCTTTTTCTATTACTTTTTCAACGATAACCTCTTTTTCGACAATTACCGGCTTTTCAACTATAACTTCTTTTTCAACATATACAACCTTTGTTTCTACTTTATCTTCGCGAATAGGCTTACCTAATAGTTTGTCTGTAAATGCACTGCTGTTAAATTTTTCAACAGACATAATATTTCTATTAATACCGTTTGGAACAAGATAGGCAGTTAGTGTAATTGTTTCTTCGTTATCAGCAATTTGTCCGTATATTAATGCATTTGCAACGTAGCCCAATTGTTCAAAAATAAATCTGCCAAAATCTTCATTATGTTCAAAACTTCGAGCCTTATCGTTTGTCCATCCGTATGATTGAATCAGATCGTTTATAGCATTCTGATCAATTACCTCAAAGCGTGCACTGTTTTTATATGCCAAGGATAATTCATCTTGAATAAAATCGTTGAATTTGGTAAGCTTGTTGTCTTTAGTGCGGAACTGCAAAATTGCAATTTTTATTTTATTTGCCCCTGAGTGTTTGCTTTCCAAGTCTTTAGCAATATTTTGTACAACTAAGGTCAAATCGTCTTGTCCCTGAACATTTGATATGTTGAAAGCAATGAGACTGACAATAAAAAATATAACTATTCGTTTCATATGTTTTTAATTTTATCTTGTAAAGTCGAAAGAGTTCGTCGTGTTTTATGGTTTTTATTTGCTAGCATAAAATAACATCTACAAATTTACAACATTTATTGATAACTTCATATCAAGTTTTTCTTATTGAATTGTTAATTTTTAAGAATCTGCTTTTAAAAAACAGAACACAAATTACTCAGATTTCACAGATGAACACTAGGTTTTTTATAAAATTTTATCTGTGGTAATCTGTTTAATCCGTATGTTCAGTGTTTAAATTACATCTTTTCAATTTCTTTAATAGTTTTAAAAGTATAATATTTTTGTGAGAAATAACTAAAAATAGTTACAATTACTGTAGTTACAATTTTTGACGGTGTTGGATACCAAAAAAATATTTCAACAAACAGCTTTAAGAACAGGTAGTTTAGGAGAATGCATGCCGAGACTACAAGCCCATACCGAAATAGCTGTTTGATACCTTTTAACTTCGACTTATTAAAAGTTATGTATTTATTTAAGGCAAACCCAGTTGGGAAAGAGATACAAAACGACATAATAAATGCTGCTATATGTGGTGAAATGGCGATAAATCCCAAATCAACCAACTCTTTTTTTAGAATAAAATTGTAACTAATAAAATATAGAAATATATCGAAAGCTGTATTAGATGCTCCGCAAACAGCATAAGTAAAAGTTTCTAAGGGAATTATCTTCTTAAAAGGTTTGTAAAAATAACCTATTAAATTTATTATTCGATTTTGTAATGATTTCAACAAGGACATCTGCAATATAAAATTTGGGCAAAAATAGCAAAATTCGCTCTAATACCGATTGGACAGCTACTATAGTCCAAACTTTACTATCGTTCGTTTGAACTATGTATCTGTTACATCGGTATTTACCATTGTAAAATTTTAAAAAGATTGGACTATTTTAAAATTACAATTGGTATAATACGTTTAATATTTTGCAAATGGGTTAAATATTGACCAACTAAATAAAATATGTATATTGCAAATCCAAATAATTTTAAACATGATTTATGTAGATTGCGACGATGTTATATCAGAAAGCACATCATCGTATATTGCGATTATTAAAAGAGAATTTGGTATTTACAAATGCCTTGAGGATATTAAATCGTTTGACCTAAGAGAGTCATTTGGTTTAACACAGGAGCAATATGACAGATTTTTTGAAATTATACATTCGCACGAAGAACTTATGAAGTTTAAACCTGTTAAAGGAGCTATAAAAACAATGAGTGAATGGGTTAAACACGGCAACAAAATAGCTATCGTTACAGGACGACTGACCTCTGCGTATAATTCTACAATAGAATGGTTGGCAAATAATAAAGTGCCATACAATGATTTTATAATTGTTAACAAATATAATCGTCCCGACATGGACAAAACCATAGCCAAATCACTAGAGTATTTACAATCTTTGAGAATAGATTTTGCTATTGAGGATTCTTTATCGACAGCAAACTATATAGCCGAAAGTTTAAATGTTAAAGTTGCTTTAATGGACAGACCATGGAACCGAAACGGCAATATAAATAAAAATATCGTTAGAGTACATAGTTGGAAGGAGATAAAGGAGTTATACAGAAACCATTGATTGCAGAATAAAGTAGAGATGACAAAATTATCACAGTACATGACAAAAAACAATTAATGATGAGTTGAACGTGATGGTGTGAGAGATTTGAGTGTATAGACACAATGCATTGCGTATGTACATTGAAAACATAGCCTGCGTGAACAATGCACTCGGTCGCTGAGCTTGTCGAAGCGACCTCGCTGTATAGGTAGCCTATGACTTTGGCTTCGATAAACTCAGCCGACGTATCACAGTCACTGAACCTGTCGAAGAGTGGTCTTTAAGCGGAGTATTTAGGCTCCGCTCGAATAGCGAGTAAAACTATTTGTTACATGTTTTTTAAGTGTCTTATTTTCAATGATATAAAAACAGTTTTTAAATTTTTGTCATGTGCTTAGCAAAATTATATAAAAAAATAGCGGCAATCGCCGCTATTTTTATTGAAAGTTTAGAAGTGTACTGCAAAATAAAAATTTCCATAAGTGTATGGGAATTTAGTAACTGTTTCTCTTTCTGCCGTGCTCGGTTCAACAGCTATTTCTTCTTCAACATGTTGGGTCAAAACCATTCTTTCTTGTTTTCTCCAAGATTGTCTTTCTAAAGTTACACCGTAAAAGAGACCTAATTCCATACCAACACAAATTTTTGGAAGTAAATAGTATTCTGCACCTGTAAATACTCCAGCAAAAATACTATTTTTAGCCCCATTGTCAACTTCTAATCGGCGAACAGCGTTATTTCCCCACTGGGTTGTTGGAGCAGGATTTAACTCGTTCATCTCGTTTCCATACTTATAGCTTAGATGTGTTTTTTCGTATCTGTATCCAATGTCAGCGCCATAAAAACCTAATAGTCTTTTATATCCTCGGAACTGTTGATAACCCAAACGGATTCCCATATCTCTTTTTTTGTCTATTTCAAGATCTTCTAATTGTGCATTACTGTTAGGATCTATTAGCAATGCGGCATCGTCGCCAACATAAAACCTATTGAATTTAGTTTTGTTGGTAATTCCCAAAACGATACGTGCTGCAGATTTGTCGGTTAAAAAATATTTGAAATAAAATGTGTTGTCTCCGGGATTAAAGGCGTTACCCATGTTTCCGTTAAACATATTTCCAATATAATTGAAAACAGGAGTTCCGTCAAGACCAATACTAAAGTCGCCGGATTCCGGTGTATATACTTTTTCTTGTTTGGCTTCGTCATCTTGTGCAAATAGAGATACTGTGCCAAAAGCTATTGTAAATACTAAAGCTAATATTCTCATATTTATAAATTGTTATATTTTTTGTTTGCTAAATTATTCCCATAAAGTACCGTTACCTAAATTGATTGTCTGAACCATCGGAAGTGACATGCCAAAAGCTCCGATATTAGTTTCGTACTTGTGCATTTTAGTATATGTATCATCCCCAACTTTGTAAGTTTTGATGCCATAAAACACAACAGAAATATTTTCGTTGGCAGGAAGGCTAATGTTAACACGTCCAGCAGGACCAACAGTGACTGTTTCTGTCCAGTTAGCATTGAAAAATGTTACCGAAGAACCATTTGGAACATATTCAATATCTGAATTTGTAGCGTCAAGTTCTGCTTTTAGTTCAAATTTCTGATCAACTGTTTCAACAAAATCATCGAAACCAGTTATAATATCATAATTAATTTCGTGTGTTCTGATTTCGTTTGGCTTAACACCGTTTTCGACAGCATTGCCTGAAAAACTGTAAGTTTTATTAATTTTTTCAGAAATGCTTCCATGAGGCTGGACTTGCTCATAAGTAAATTCAATTGGGAAAATTTCGACTCTAACACCCTTGTCAGTAGCGGGAATTGTCAGTTCTATTTTACCTCCATTAATGGTAACAAGTTCTGACCAGAAACCATTTGCGGCAGGATTAAACTCTTTGTTGTCAATTCGAATAATTGCTCTTGTGCCATCGGGCACTTTTTCTAAGCCGTTAATGGTTTGGTCCAATTCCGCATAAAAATGAACAATTAAAGTTGCATTTTTGGTTTGGTCTAAAGTTAAAGCTGATGTCTCAACCTCTTTTGAACAGCTGCTAAACACAATAAATGAAGCAACTATCAAAGCAAATAACTGTAGTGTTCTTTTCATAGTTTTGATTTTTTAAAATTGTTATGTATAAAATTTAGTTGTTACAAAATTATAACATTAAAATCAAATAGACAACACAATTCGCGACAAAATGAAGATAATAGACTTAAAATTGTTTGCTGACTATCATAACAATTACGCTGTCTATTTGAGGTTTTCTAAGAATTTGACACTGCCCAAATATGAGCCTAAAAAATTAATATAAGACTTGCAAATAGTGCCTTTTGAGCGATTATACTTCGCTTGAACTTTTTTGGACTATGTATATATTATACCAATCGGTATTACAGCTGCATTATAAAATCACAAGTATTAATTCCATCGGCAAAATCGTTAATATCAGGATATTGCGATTTTCCGAATGGTACCCATGAGTTGTTAATTTTAGTGTCCCCAACCACACATTGAACCATTGAGTTTAGGGCTTTTAAAGAATTTTTGACCTCCTCAATTGACTTATATATCTCAAAGTGAACAACTGACATTGGCGAGCTCAGTTTAGACTCCTGAACCATAATAACTGGACCGCAATCGTAAAAAATTTCTCCTCGAGTTAGCATCATTGCTTTTTGAAATCTTAAATTATCGGACCAGTCTTTATGATTAGTCATCCAATAGTATGCAGAGAGAGAATCTTGAATTTGTTTTATACTTTTTTCGTCGGGCATATAAATTTTAGCCACTGAACGACAACCCATTCCAAAATATAAGCAAATATCTTTGGTTAACTCTTCAATTTGTTTTGCTGTCTCTTTTCCAGTAAGAATAGCAACGCTACTTCGACTACCTCTTAAAATTGAAGGTGTCTGCCCATATTTATAGCTAAAATAATTCATGGTATTATTAGTGCCGGTGGCAATCAGAGCATCTAAACTGTTTGTCATTTCTTGCACAAAATAGATACGTTTGATAATCTCGGGATAATCTTTTTCTAAATTAGATACCAGTGTGGGTAATAGGATAGTATCTTTAGACGATAGTTTAACAATCGCTTTGTGTCCTGTCAAAAGCACTGCTAAAAAGTCGTGAAATCCCACTAAAGGGATGTTGCCAGCCATTATTAAACCTATTGTTTTTGGGTTTTTCGCAAATTCAATTTTGTTTTCGTTGTAAAAATTCCAAAGTGTATTTTTATTAAGCCACTGGCTAACTCCTTCTAACGAGTTGATTACAAAAGGTTTTACAAACCAACTATTTTGCTTATGACAATCCAAAACAGCGGCGCTAAGCTCGGGACATTTAATAACTCTCTCCTCTTCGGAGATAAGAAGAAACTCCTTGATAATAGACCCAAGTTTGTCAAGAGCATCTATAATGTAATCGGGCTTCATTTGATTATTTACTGGTTTAATAAATCTACTTTTTTAAATACGAGTACCCTCTTTATCTGTTAACACAAATTGATAGATAAAAGGTCATACAAACCTCACTTTAAACTACAAAACAAGTAAAAATATTGTGTATAAATGTACTGTTAACGCTGTTGTCGAAAAAACAATTAATTGTTTATGGTTTATTTTGTAGAAGTAAAACATTTCATGATGTAAAATAATTATCTTTGCCTGAAATAAAACAATAAAAGTAAAAGGTGAAAGGTGCAAGGTAAAAGTGAAGAACGAAGCGCTTTACAAACTTTTAACTTTCACCTTAATTGTTAATTGTACATTACTAATTGTTAATTGATAAAGGTATGAAGTTTGGAATAGTAACATTTCCCGGATCTAACTGCGATCATGACATGATTTACACATTGGGGACTATCATGGAGCATGAAATTATTCAACTATGGCACAAAGATGGTTCTATACCAAAAGTAGATGCTATTGCACTACCCGGAGGTTTCACTTATGGAGATTATTTGCGCTGTGGCGCCATTGCAAAACACAGCCCAATCATGACTGAAGTAATCAAATTTGCCAATCAAAACCGCCCTGTTTTTGGAATATGCAACGGATTTCAAATTTTGTGCGAATCTGGATTGTTACCTGGAGTGCTACTACAAAATACCAACCAGAGATTTATTTGTCGTAATCAGTATGTTGTAGCTGACAATCCTAAAACAGCTTTTACAGCAAACGCAGGTTCAAAGCCATTAAATATACCTATTGCCCATAGCGAGGGTCGATATTATGCGCCCGATGAGATATTAGAAGAATTAGAAGATAATGGTCAGGTTCTTTTTCGCTACTGCGACAAAAACGGAAAAATTACAGACGAGGCAAATCCAAACGGAAGCGTAAACCACATTGCAGGCGTTTGTAACAAAAACAAAAATGTTTACGGAATGATGCCACACCCCGAACGTGCAGCCGACCACGAGCTTGGAAATACCGATGGGTTATTTATTCTCGAATCGTTTGTTAAGTGGATAAGCTGATAAAAGGTACAAGGCGCAAGGTAAAAGGCGATGCACTTGGTCATTTCGACTATGCTCAATGGCCAAGTGCAGCCCCCTTACAAATTTTTAACTCAAATTAAAATTAAAGAAATAATGAAAAAAATTCCTAAATATTTTGTTCAAGGGCTTGTGTTTGTGCTACCATTAGCCATAACTTTTTATCTGATATATATTGTCTTTATGTGGGTGGACAATATTATTCCTTTTAAAATTCCTGGATTAGGAATATTAGTAATTCTGTGCAGTATAACCATTGTTGGATTTTTGTTTCAAAAATTGGTTACCACTCGCGCAATGGGTGTATTGAAGCGTATGTTTAGGAAAGCTCCGTTACTTAAAGTTATATACACATCAATAAAAGACCTCTTTTCTGCTTTTGTGGGGAAAGAGAAAAAGTTTGAAAAACCTGTTTTAGTCACAATAGACAATGTAAACAAAATCAAGCGGTTAGGCTTTATCACACAAACCGACTTGTCGTTTATAAATGTACCCGAAGGTTTTGTTTCTGTTTATTTTCCTTGCTCTTACGGTATTTTAGGAGATATGTATATTGTGCCAGCTGAAATGGTTGAGCCTGTTGAAGGACATCCTGCCGAGGTAATGAAATTTATTATCAGTGGTGGTGTTTCAAAAATAAATCCAGACTATGACCCTGATTCTGAGAAGTAATACTGATTGAACATACACTATAGTCTAAACATCGCTATCGCCTTTTTGGACTATGTGTCTGTAGCATCGGTATTTACCATTGTAAAATTTTAAAAAGATTGGACTATTTTAAAATTACAATTGGTATAACTTTTAACTCAATAGTCAATTGCAGTCGGAGCCTTAATTTGCTGCCGTATTACATTTTTTTGGTACTATCGATATCAGAGCTCTCTCGTTTAACAGCGCCTTTTATTTTGTCTTCTATTGATAATCCTTCTAATATTTCTGTATTTATGCCGTCACTTAGCCCAATTTTAACGTAACGTTTTTCAAATGTTTGTGGATCATCATCGATAAGAACCTCAACATAAATAGAGTCGCTTTTTTCGGAAAAATTCAAAAGACTCTCTTTTACAGCCATTATACTATCCTTTTGTTCTAAAACTATCTCGGCGGTTGCGCTATATCCTGAGCGTACAAAAAAATCTTCTTTAAGTTTCATCTCTGCTCTAATTTCAAACTTAATAGCTCCCGATTCCTCAACTCCCTTGGGTGCGATGTATTCGAGCTTTGCATCGAATTTGGTATCGGTAATTGCTCCTATTGTTAAAGTCAGATTCATTCCCAGACTAAGTTTTCCAACCTCAACCTCGTCAACTTTGCCCATGAAAATCATTTCAGACATATTAGCAATCACTGCTATGGTTGTTCCTGGATTAAAGTTATTGCTCTCTATTACTGAGTTCCCAACCTCAATAGGAACAGTTAATACCATTCCTTCAATAGTTGATGTTACAAGAGTATTAGTTTGCTCTTTAGAACGTGATGAGACTCCCTCTCTAATTAGTTTCAGATAATCTTCTGAAGCTTGGTATTCAGCTTTTGAGTTTTTTAACAATATTTCAGCTTTTTCCAATTCTGCGATTGCAATTACCTGTTGATCAAATAGTTGTTTCTGTCTGTCATAAACCCTTTGAGCATCGTCTAAAGATATTTTGGCTTTTTCAACTCTTGACTCTGCGTTGTTAAGGCTTATCATATCAGGGACAATTTTTATTCTGGCTAAAGGTGTGCCTATTCGTACTATGTCCCCCGGTTCGACAAATAGTTCGCTAACTATACCACTTACACGTGGTTTAATTTCAATCTCTTTGCGTGGAACAACTTTTCCAGTTGCAACAGTTTTATTTACAATGTTGGTTTTAAACGGCATTTCAATTGTATATATAACTGGCTTTTTCCTTGATTTTTGAAACAGGAAGAATATTGTATAAGCAAATATTAAGACTACTAATACTAACAGCGATCGTTTGAGTATTTTTTTCATAATAACTTTATTTTAAGGTTGTATTATTTTTCTGTTCGTAATGCCTCAATAGGTTTCATTTTAACGGCTCGGTAAGCAGGCATTAATCCTGCAATTATTCCACTAATTATTAATATTCCAAGTGCCAACAGCCCCATATTGAAACTTATCATTGGATTGTACATAATAGGAAATTCAGCATTTGAAGTTGCATTGCCTATTAATTGCACAACACCAACTCCGGCGGCTAACCCCAACCAACCAGCTGATAATGTCAATACTATCGACTCGGATATAACTTGGGTAATTATTTTAAATGGTGATGCTCCAATTGCTCGTCTTATTCCTATCTCATTAGTTCGCTCTTTCACAACTACTAACATTATATTACTAATACCAATTGCTCCAGACAGTAAAGTTCCAATACCTACTATCCATATTAACGCGGCAACACCCAGAAAAAGTCCGTTTACTTTTTTAAACTCTTTTTCTACGTTGAAGTGTCCAATTGCTCTATCGTCTTCGGGGTGTATTTTGTGGCGTTTTTTCAATATCTTCATAACATTGTCGGCGACTGTTGCAACAGATATTTTTGGATCGGCTGTCAGGGAAAACCAAAAAACAATATCTCCGTAATTATATATTCGTTGCATTGTGGTAAATGGAAGGTGAACATTTTGTTCTTCTCTTTGAGCTTGTCCGCCTGCTTTTTTGGACTTGAATATGCCTACAACTTTATAATAAACGCCGTTTACCCTAATAAATTTATTCAATGGTTCTTCGTCATTAGCAAATAGTGTGTTTTTTGCTAAGTTGCTAATTACTACAACTTTCCGGTAATTAATTATATCCATTTCGTTAATATATCGTCCTTCGATTATATCAACGGGATCGATATAGTTCCAATCGGGATAGTCACCGTAAACTGTGTATGAACCGCTATTTGTACCATAAACTACGTTGTTGGCAGTGTTTCTTCTCGATGCTTGTACTCGTGGCGCTAACCGTTCAAGCCCTTCGACATTATGTGTTAACGCTGCTATATCTCCATTTCTGAAATTCCAACTACGTCCCTTATCAAATCCTTCGTACGGTTTTGTGGTAATATTGGTCCACATAAATGCGCTGTTTGTTGCAAAATCTCCCAGATTTTTGAATATCGCATTTTTAAAGCCATTACCCATTCCTAACATGACCACGAGCATAAAAATTCCCCAAAAAACTCCAAATGCTGTCATAATTGTCCGTATTTTGTTGCTTTTTAGCGTGTGAATTATCTCTTTAAAATGGTCAATATCAAACATAAATCGTTGTTTTATTCGTCACGAAGAGCAACTATAGGTTTTATTGCTGCTGCTCTCCGTGCTGGTACAAATCCTGCAATAGTTCCACAGATTATCAGCAATATTGTTGCACTTAATGCAATTTGCAAATTTGCTTGTGGGCTTCTAAAAAAATCGCTCGGAGGGACTAAAGTTGAAAATATTTCTAACGCTGCAACTCCCAGAACAAGCCCAAAATATCCTGCTACAGTGGTTATTAAGATTGCCTCCATAAGGATATCACTAATTATTGACCAAGGTGTTGCTCCAATAGCCTTTCGGATACCTATCTCTTTAGTTCTCTCTTTTACAACAATCAGCATTATATTACTAACACCAACAATGCCAGCTATTATGGTACCAATACCGATCAGCCAAATAAAAGCCGAAATTCCGGCAAACATTGCATTTATTTGCTTTAAACTTACAAGGTTATTGTGGATATAGATAGCGCTTTCATCAGTTGGATCAAATTTATGCCTCATGGCAAATTGTTTTCGTAAGGTTTTTTCAAAATCTTCCGTTTCTTCTGTGGTTAAGCCTTTGATTGTGAAGGACAAATTATTAACTCTATTTACTAAACTAAATGAACGTTGGGCTGTTGAAAATGGTACGTAAACCACGTCATTATCTCTATTGCTATCGGAAATATAGATGCCTACAACTTTAAATGGTATTCCTCCGATGCTAATCCACTCTCCAATTGCATTTTTATCCTTAAACAGCTCTTTTCGTACTTTCTCTGATATTACAACCGATTTTTTATTTTCATCACAGTCAGCCTTATTAATAAATCTACCTTTAACTATATCATTTTTTTCAATCTCCTGAGCTCCTGAATATACTCCCGCGATATCGTAGTTCACAGATTCTTTACCGTATGTTATAAGGTTATCGGACCAAACCCAAACCGTAGCATTAGAGTATTCGATATTTTCACTGTTAATTCTTTTTGTTTCATCGTAATCACGATTATTAAATTGAATATAACGGTTGGACTGCAACCCATCATGCTCTTTACTTGTTATCCCTGAGTATATCCACATACCGTTAGTGGCATCTGACTCAAA
>DAOOBP010000028.1:0-1475 GCA_035407925.1 Salinivirgaceae bacterium | reverse complement strand
ACAAATCCAAAATATTTATTTCTGTAGTATGCTGCTTTAGTTTCTGAAAGGTTTTCCATCAACAAATCATTAAGATAATAAGTGCCATTATCATACGAGTCAAGTAATCCTATAATGTTTAACAAAGTTGATTTACCAGAACCAGAGCTGCCCATAACTGAAACTAATTCTCCGTCGTTAATATCAAAACTAATTCCTTTCAAAGCATGTAAGCTGCTCTGACCTATTGGATACGATTTGTGAAGATTTTTTATAGATATCATTCGGTCATAAAGGTTATTTCAACAAAGGAACAAATTTATTTAAAAAACTGAACTTGGGACGTTTATTTCGTTCAAAAGTTACAAAACGGATAATTTTGTAACAATATTGTTGTTAATGCGTCATAAGGTTTTTGTTTTATTTATAAATTTGTGTTATAAAAATTCTAAAATTACAAGCAATGCGAAATATTATATTTTTGTTTTTTGTTATTTGTGCTATAAATACTGAAGCTCAAGACAATACAAAAACATTAAGTTTGCCAACGTGCATAAATTATGCTATTGAACACAATCTTAGTCTAAAAAAACAGGAGCTATCGCGACAAGTTTTACAAAACAATTACAAGCAATCGAAATACGAGCTATTGCCTGACCTTAATGCCATGTCAAGGTTTGGCAAAAGCTTTGGGCAAACTTTTAGTTACGAACAGTCGCAATTTATAAATCAGCAAGTTACATCTTTTAATGTAGGATTGTCGTCGAATGTGTATCTGTTTGAGGGATTTAGAAAAATGCACACAACTAACCGAAGATTGCTTGAATTAGAGACAGGAAAAATAAGTTACGAAATTCTCAAAAACCAACTAATTTTAGAAATCGTAAACGCCTATTTGATTACCTTGTACAATCAGGAACAGTTGGAGATATTGGTGGAGCAACTTTCAACAACCGACCAGCAAATAGAGAGAACGCAAAAGTTAATAGAATCGGGAACTGTGGCGAAAGGAGATTTATTAGCTCTGACCAGTCAGAGAGCAGAAGAGGAGTCGCAATTGGTTGGATATGATAATCAAATTAAAATTTCGCTTCTTAATTTATCTCAATTAATGAACTACACTGATACTGTTTTTGAAATAGAAAAGCCAGATATTGTGAACTATATATTAACGTTTTCGGACTCGCTATCTGTGGAAAATCTTTATTCTGAGGCGCTTGCTTTTTTACCTGAAATTAAACTTGCCGAAGTGCAATTGGATATTTCAAAAAAAGATGAAAAAATAGCTAAATCTGGCTACTATCCAACATTAGCGCTTAGTGCTGCTTTTTCTTCCCCTTACAATAATTTAGCAATAAATCCACAAGACGGTAGCACTGACTATATGTTACTTGACCAATTAAGAGACCGTCGTCAGGCTGAGTTTGGTGTCTCTCTTTCAATACCAATATTCAATAAATTTAGAAATCGCACAAACGTTGCTAATGCTCAAGTAG
>DAOOBP010000027.1:0-22216 GCA_035407925.1 Salinivirgaceae bacterium | reverse complement strand
TCGTACCGCCCCGAGCCGATATAGTACGCAACATTAAGTTGTGCTTGCGACTGCAAGGATATTATAAGGAGAAAAAAAATAAGAATCTTTCGGTACATTCTAACAGGTTTAATTCACAAAGTAACGAATTTTTTTATCAATTTGGGTCTGCCAACCATTGATGCAAAACTAAGCGATCAGCTTCTGACCACTTAAGATTTAAAAGCTCGGCTTCTTCAAAAAAGTCGGCTTCTTCGTGACTCTCTAATCGAGTAATTTCAGATAAAGCAGATGCGAAAAAGGGTATTAGCTTGATATTTATATCGTTGTAACAATGTTTTACAGTCGGTAGTTTTTTTATTAGTTCTATTTCCATTCCCAACTCCTCAATTATCTCTCTTTTTATGCATTGCTCAGGTGTTTCGTTTTTCTCTATTTTCCCGCCTGGAAACTCCCACATTCCTCCTCGCAACCCCGTTTGCTTACGCTTTGCAGCTAATATTTTACCATTTTTTTTGATTATTGCGCAGCAAACGTAGATATTCATATTTAGAAAATGCTATTTATCTAAGAAACTATTTAGTTTCGACATTAAAACAAATTTGTTGACAGGCAGTACAAAATAGTCGTTACAACCATCTGCAAAAATCTGTTTCTTCTCTCTTAGCGAGGCTTTTGGCAATAGAACCACAATGGGAATATCTCTGTTTTTAGCTCTGATATCTTTTATCAATGAAAATTTGCTATTTTGAGAATATTGGCTTTCTAAAATAATTATGTTAATAGAATCGTTGTGCTCTACAGTTTCCAACAGTTTTTGGTTATCAGATATGGTAATTATTTTAATTCCGCTGGGGTTCAAAATATCTTGTATTTCTCTTGTTGTTTTATAGTCCGAGTCGTGTAATAATAAGGTTTTATAGTTCCATTTTGTATGGCTATCATTGTTTTTTAATTCGTGATCTTCGGTGTATTGAATATATGGTAAAGTAAAATAGAAGGTTGAGCCTTTGTCTATTTCACTCTCAACCCACATTTTCCCGCCCATTAGCTCAACTATTGCTTTACTGATTGTGAGTCCTAACCCAGTTCCTCCATATTGCGGAATTGTTGTAAAATCAACCTGTCTGAAGCGATCAAATATTATGCTTTGATTTTCTTCTGAAATTCCAATTCCTGTATCTTTGACAAAAAATTTGATAAGATTGTTACGTGATAGGTAGCATCCAAATTCAACAAATCCCTCTTTTGTGAATTTTATTGCATTGTTTATTAGGCTATTAAAAACTTGTTGAAGCTTTGTGCCGTCAATCCAGATAACTCCTGCGTCGTCAGGCAACATATATCTCGAAACAACTGTAATTTTATCATTTAATGAGGCTGCATGCCCACTGGAAAAGACAAAAAGATCATTAAAGAATTGTTTTAAATCAACTTTATGGTTGGTAATATCAATTTTTCCCGCTTCTATAATCGAGATATTCACCATATCATCGATAATTTGAAGTAGTTGGTTGCTACTTTTGATTATTATATCTAAATACTCTTTACGTTGTCCTTCCGACAAGTCTTGTTCAAGCATTAATTCACTGAAACCAAGTATCCCGTTCATTGGTGTACGTACCTCGTGTCTGATATTAGCCAAAAATGCAGATTTTAATCGATCTGCTTCCTCGGCTTTTTCTTTAGCTTTTCTAAGCTCTGCTTCATGTCTTTTTTGGTCTGATATGTCAATAATAATCCCGCGCAAGCCTGTAACTATATCGTTTTTTGTTATTGCATTTACCTTCATTAGCGCATCAAATGTTTTGTTATCAAACGTAACAATGCTTACCTCTTTTTGTATCTCTTTAAACTTTAAGTTGTTAAAGTTTTTAAACAAATTGGATATTTTTTCTCTGTCAGATTTAGGAAAAAGTCTGAGAGCATTAAAGTCTTGGCTAATAAATTCTGGATCGTATCCAAGTTTTTCGAAAAATAACTTGTTAGCATATTTTAAATAACCTTGGTTATCAGTCTCTCCAACCATTTCAGGCAAACTGTCTGCTAAATCTTTAAACTGGGCTTCGCTAGCTTTTACTATCTCTTCCGTTTTTTTTCTGGCAGTAATATCTTCAAATATTGCAAATGCGCCTAAAGATTTTCCACTTGCCGAATATACACTATTTACGTAAACTAATATATTTATGCTTTTATCATTGACTGTTATGGTGTGCTCAAATTCTGTAGCTTTATTGTTGAATGCATCATAAAGTCTATCTAACAGATAACTGTCATTTATAATATCGTATATTTTTCGAGATCTAATTAATTCAATTGATGTGTCAAACATTATTGCAAACTCGGGATTTACGCTCAAGATAGCGCCACTTTTTTCATAATGTAGTACACCTATTGGTAGAGTGTTCAAGATATATTTGAAACGTTCTTGTGCTTCTAACTCTTTTTCTTGAACTCTTTTTCGTTCTATAATTTCCTGTTGTAAAGATGCGGTGCGCTCTTGAATTTTTTGATCAAGTTCTTTGTTGTGCTTGCTTTTAAGTCTGTACTTACTGTAAACTATATAAAATAGAAATATTGCTATTAAAATTATAGCAACTAATATACTATACCTAAAACGACTTTTCTCTATTTGAAGTTGTTGAATATCATTTTTTTGCCTTAAGACTTCGATTTCGTTTTCATATATCTCTTGTTCAAACTTCATTTGGAGTTCTATAAGCTTTTCTTGCTCTTTAATTTTTTGGATAGAGTCTTTTAATTTATTTGCATCCTTATAATACTGAAGTGCTTTTGCGTGATTTCCGATTTTTTCATGGGTATTTGCTAATTTATAATATGTTGATTGAAGACGAGCAATATAATTAAGTTTTTCACTCAAGGCAATAACATCGTTATAATAGTATAAAGCCTTACCAAAGTCTCCTAAATTTTCATAACATCTTCCAATATTCATCCTTATATCTGTTAGAATAAAATAGGAATTATTATCAGCTGCAATGGAGTCGGCTTTTAATAAATAATCTATAGCTTTCCAAAAATGCTTTTTGTTCATGTAAACTACACCAATGTTGTTGTAACATGATGATAATTGTATTTTATCACCGTGCGATTCGAAGATTGGTATGGCTTTAAAGTAATAATCTAATGCAGCTTCATTTTGATCAGTATCAATACATATTCTACCAAGGTTTATATAGCCTGCCCCAATACCAAGGGAATCTTTTAATAATTTTTTAATATTTAACGAACGGTTATATATTTCAATAGCCTTTTCGAACTTTTTCGAATCTATGTAAATAGCTCCAATATTATTCAAAGATTTTGAGATTCCTGTTGAGTCATTAATTTTTTCTCTTAAACTAAGGCTTTTCATAAAGAAATCAAGCGCCGATGTCATGTCTTTATTATGCCAATATGATAAGCCAACCAAATTTAAGACGTTGGCATAAGTTAGAGTGTCTATCTTGCTTGAGTTTGCAATTTCAAGGCATTCTAAGGCGTATTTTAATCCTAAATATGGTTTTTGTCGGTTATAATATTTTACAACAATATCGTAGGTGTTGACCTTTTCCTTTATAGGCAACGTGTTAATAACTGTTAACATTGAGTCTATCTGATGCTGAGTTTGACTTTGCGATGTCAAACATTGCACAAAGAAAATAACCAAAAATGCTATTAGATACTTTCTCATTTTCAATTCTACAATAAAAATCTCCCGAAAGATATACTTTTTTATTGATTTCACGATACACAACTGTAAATAAATTGTCTTAAAACAATGTTTAAATGCTTGTTAAACGTTCTTAATTGCTTTTTTATAAGTTGTGGGTAATTTAAGACCAAAAAACAACTATTTTTACAGCGATAAAACAAATAGATAGATAATGAAAAAAAAACTAACTCGTTCAGACGATAAAATCATTGCTGGAGTTTGTGCCGGTATCGCAGAATATTTTGGTTTAGACATATCTTTAGTGAGAATTGGATATATTTTACTATCACTGCTTAGTGTGGCATTTCCGGGGATTTTAGCTTATATTATTCTTTGGATAATTATTCCAGATAAGCAATTAACAATTAACAATGAGCAATGAGCAATTAGCAATTGACAATTAACTAACTGAAAGTCAGTTAATTGGTATTTTGTGTAAATCCGTTTAATCTGTGTCATCTGTGTTCAATTTCTTTGTCACTATGACACTTTAACGAATTAAAACGTGCCAAATTTTCATTCTTTAACAATTGGCAATATCTTTGCACACTAAGCGAGAAAATAAGTAAACTATGTCGAAAAAAGATAAATCAAAAGAGAAGGAAATAAAAAAAGAAATTTTAGATGAGACTGTTGCTCAAGAAGAGCAAACAAACGAGATTGGCGAACAGGAAACTCCTGTTACTGAGGAACAAGAAACATGCAAAGAGGAGACTTTGAAAATTCAGCTCGATGAGATGAACGATAAGTACATCAGGTTAGTAGCTGAGTTTGACAATTACAAGCGACGAACATTGCGTGAGCGTATTGAATTGATTAAAACCGCCGGCGAGGATATTTTAAAAGATATTTTACCTGTAATAGACGATATCGAGCGAGCAATCCAAAATATTGATCAGTCGAAAGATATTGAGGCTGTTAAAACAGGCATAAATCTAATTTACTCCAAATTGATCGATTTTATGAAACAAAACGGAGTGACAGCTATAGAAACAATTGATAATGAGTTTGATATCGACAAACACGAGGCTGTAACAAAGATACCTGCTCCAAGCGAAGATATGAAGGGAAAAATTGTAGATGTAATTAAAAAAGGCTACATACTGAATGATAAGGTAATAAGATATTCGCAGGTTGTAATTGGAGAATAAACTGAACTATAACAAAGACAGAATTAACTATGTCAAAACGAGACTATTACGAAATATTAGGCGTTTCTAAAAATTCCGACAAAGAGGAGATAAAAAAAGCATACCGAAAAATGGCTTTGAAATATCATCCTGACAGAAATCCCGGGGATAAAGAGGCTGAGGAGAAGTTTAAAGAGGCAGCCGAAGCATACGATGTTTTATCAAATGATGATAAAAGAAGTAAATACGATCAGTTCGGTCATCAAGCTTTTTCTGGCGGCGCTGGAGGTTGGTCTGGTGGCGGTATGACCATGGAAGATATATTCTCCTCCTTTGGGGACATTTTTAGCGACACAATTTTTGGCGGGTTTGGTGGCTTTGGGCGCGGAAGTGGCGCTCGAAGTGTTAATAAGGGTGGAAATATTAGAGTAAAAATAAAGCTTGATCTTTCCGAAATTGTTTGTGGTGTAGAAAAGAAAATTAAGATAAATAAGTACGTCGCTTGTAAAAAGTGTGGTGGTACAGGCGCAAAAGATTCTAATAGCTATTCAACGTGCAGCGCTTGTAATGGCTCAGGACGCGTAACCAGAATCTCAAACACTTTTTTGGGACAAATGCAAACCACTTCGGCGTGTTCAGCTTGTGGTGGCGAGGGTCGTATCATTAAATCGAAATGCACATCTTGTCATGGCGAAGGTGTTGTTAAGGAAGACGAAGTTGTTGCTATAAAAATACCCGCAGGAGTAGGAGAGGGAATGCAGATGTCCGTTAAAGGAAAAGGTCACGCCGCAAGACGTGGTGGAATTAACGGAGACTTACTCGTTGTTATTGAAGAAGAACAGCACAAAGAGCTTATTCGCGATGGCAACGATCTTGTTTACAATCTATTTGTTAGTATTCCCGAAGCTGTTTTAGGGACAACTGCCGAGGTCCCACTTGTTGAGGGTAGGGCAAAAATAAAAATCGATGCTGGCACGCAATCGGGTAAAATATTGCGATTGCGAGGCAAAGGTATCCCCGAATTAAATGGCTACGGACGTGGAGATATTTTGGTACAGGTAAACGTCTGGATACCTTCAAATGTATCAAGAGATGAAAAGAAAATTTTAGAGCAACTTAAAGATTCATCGTCATTCGACCCAAACAAAAATAATGCAAGTAAAAGTGTTTTTGAACGGATGAGAGACGGGTTTAGATAAAAAAGTAGAGACGAAGCACGTTCAGTCTCTACAATGTTTTGTTTTAATTTTCAGCAAGTTAGCAATAATTACTCATTGTTCATTGCTCACTTCGCACACTTCAACAAGCTCAGTGCAACGTTTCGGCTTCGCTCAGTGCAAGCATTGCTAATAGCATAGCGAGTAGTTTCGTGCTTTCAACATCATTTCGCGAGTGAATGCTGTAAGTTCTAATTTTATGGCTTTACGATCAGCTGCGCTTATTTTGGTATCACAGTTATCCTCAATATATCTCTCTTGAGCCAAGTTGCATCCATCTTTATCATTTGCCGTTGCGAGGCTTGAGTTACATGGATATTTTTTGCCAGTTGATGGCGCTAAATAGTAACAGTCGCCCTCATCAGGACAACAAACAGTGGGAAATTCACACGTCGGATTAGTTACTAGTTCAAATTCTTGACAAAATTCTTCTCCTTCAATATCTACACAGCTAACAGCAACCACTGCTACAAAAGCAGATAGCAAGAATGGGTAAAATTTAATTTTTTTCATAATCATCTGTTTTTTTAGTTATTAATTTGTGTTAGGTGATAATTTAATATTTTTTTTAATAAATCATACTCTTTAAAGCCATAATATACTTTTCTGTCAATTATAAAAGTAGGTACTCCTTTCAATTTTAACGCTTCAAACTCTTCAATATTTTGTTTCAGATAGTCGTAGGCGGCTCCTCCTAAGATACATTCTGCCACCTGTATATCTTTATCAATAAAATCATCTATCATGTCGTGAAAATCGGCTGTGTAAACAATATTGCTTTGACTTAAAATCAACTGGTGCAAATATTCGTAATTGCCAAATTTATTAACACATACAGATGCTTTCATTGCAGTTATAAGATCTTGATTTGCAGTTTTGAATGTTAATCTCAGAATTATTTTAACTTTTCCTGAATCGATATACTCTTTTTCAATTGCAGGATACACCTCACTGAAAAACTTACGGCAATACGGACAGCCATAGTTAGCATATAAAAAAACAGGAACCAAGGCTGTATCTTCGCCAAAAACAATATCTAAGTCCCTTTGAGATAATTCATTGTCAATTTGTCTAACTTTGTCTTTAATAAAAAAAGTTTTTACAACAACTATCGCAAGTATAGTTATTGATACTGTTAAAATAAGAATATAAAATATCTTTTTTTTATTTAACATTCTGTTTTTTAGAGCTATATCTGTCTGTTTGCTAACTATTCTGTTTCTAATTCAGGTTCTTCTACTTTGGTTGCTTTTGTATTTGTTTATTCAGTTTTAGGTTCTTCCGTTTTGGGTTTATCAGATTTTTTTATCTCTTTACGAACCAAATCAGTGCTATAACTCACTAACTTGGGGTGGAATATTAAGCTTAAACCTCGTTCTTGAACTCTAATTTCGGCTGTCATTATTCTTTGCATTCGCTTATTATCGAAGCCATATTTTTTACTTCCATCACGATTTAAAGCTAACAGGTTTAATCCTTTTCGGCTTGACTCATCTTCTCCATCAAACAAGTCAGACTCTTTACCTTGTGCCTTCAACAATTTGTTAGATTTTCCTGCCAACACGTCGCTTAAATGAACATTCAGGTGTAATTGATAATCGTCTCCAAAACTAACCATTCCGAATGCTGATATATCAGTTGCAGTGCTAACTATATCAGTTTTTGGGAAGTAAATGTTGTTTTTATAAACAAAAACACCGCTATTCAATGTTCTGAAAACAATATTATCTAACTCGCGTAAGTTTGTAAATTTTCCTAATTCCCTGATTGGCTCATAATTATAAATTCCTCCGTTTTCGAGTTTAAGATCTCCGCGTACTATAATCTTATCATACAAAATACTGTCGCCCTGCATTACAATACGTCCATCGACCAAGCTTGTCAGAATTCCACTGATGTTTTCGTGAGTAAAATCTTTTTGTCCAAAGTTATCAGCATCGACTAAAATTTGGTTCAGGTTCATTTTGTCGATACTGTTTTTAAACATTACTACTGTCGATACTGTGTCTCGCGTATCATAAACCGCTGACGTTGTCATACTACCGCCAAATGCGTTGAATTTAAACTGGTCAATAATGTACAAGCTATCATCAATGCGGAATTTTGTGGAGATATCGTTCAGAATAATATTGTCATATTTGACTTTGTTAATAGCAAATGTACCTCGCGCAATATATGGTGGAATATAGCTCTCCTCTGTTGGAATTGTGTCGGTTGCTGTCTGTTTTGCGATATTCGATTGGGTTTCTGTTTGAGATTTAGGATTACTTTCTGTTTCTGTTTTGATTTCAGTACCCGTTACAGTTTCTGTTTTTGTTTCAGTTTCAGTTCCATCTCCATTTCCTGCTTTCGTTTCGGCTTCTGTCTCATCTTCATCGGACTTAAGCAGATGAGCGAATTTATTATAGTCAACTTCGCTTAAACTTATATCTGTATTGGCTATTATTAGTGGCACACCCTTACTTTCAAGTATAAAGGCTTTATATACATTCCATATCTCGGTAGAGTTAACTTTCAAATCTATTCCGTGCAATTTGGCGTAAAAATTATCAATTTTGATGGTGTCCTGCGCCATTTTCATATCAAACTTCATGTTGTTAAATTTAATAAGCGTATCGCCAAACATCTCAAAATCAAAGTCTCTGACTTTTAAATCAATTTTTGTTTGTTCAAAAACAATTGGATTTATGTAATTATCTATCGAATCTAAGTCAACCTGTCCGTGGGTGTCTATTTTTAGCTCAACCTTGCCAGCAATCTGTTCTGCAGTGGAGTCGGGAATAAAGCGCTTAATTTCGTCAATATCGATTTTTATCGTGGTTTTAAGTTCAAAATCAGGCTTATTTAAACCTTTAACTTTTCCATATCCAACAATGGAGTTGTTCCCAGTAATAAAATTAAACGAATTGATATTGACTTTAATGTTGTCTAAATCATCAATATCGCCAATTAATTGAACAGCAATAGACGATGGGTCAAGGTTTAAAGCATATTCAGGCAAATCTAAATGCAGATTCCTTATTGACAAATTCTTCCCTTTCATCAAGTAGAAGTCAACTCCAAGATTTTTAATAACATTGACGCTATCGAGGGCTGTATTTAGATTGCGAATTTTTAAGTCCAAAGTGGTGTTACTCAGGAAATAATCGGTACTGTTCTCTATATCTTCTGGCAGTGTGCCTTTTGTGTGCATATTTAAAGCCACTATACCCGTGATATATTCAACTGTACTATCCGGGATAAATGAAACAAAGTCGTTGATATTGATGTGTGATTTTACTAACAAATCGTATTTAATCTTGTCTAAATCAGAGGCTTTGCCCGATATTTTAAAGTTGCTTTTGTTAATAGAAAAACTAAGATCTTTGATATTGGCATTAACCGTGCTCAAATCGTTGGGATTATCGACTTGTACAGCGACATCAATGTTAAGTTTTTGTATTTCAGGATATTCGGTGGTTATAACTGTTCCGTTTTTCAAGGTAATTTTTGTGTTCACCGATGGCAAAAGCAAAGTGTCATAAACATAGCCCTCAATTTTGGCTTCGATATCTAAAATTCCATTTACTTCCGATATTCCGAACTCTTTCGTAATTTCGGCTGGTGCATATTTAAAAAGCTCCTTTATATCAAATTCTTTGAATGTAACAGCTAAATCAACTCCAATGGAGTCGGCTAACATAACGCTTCCCGTAGATTTTATTGTTGCCCCGTCAGTAAGTAGTTCGAGTTCGTTGATATGGGCAAATCCATCTTTATAGTCAATATTAAAGCCCAATTCTGTTTTCTGCATTAGATGCAGATTTGTGTCATCAAAAGCGCAGTCGGTCAATTCGATAGAGCCTTTAATGCTTCCTCGGTAATCGTCGTCTTCGACTTTTCCTCTAACTCTAATTTTTGGGATAAAACACCTTGCTTTGGCTTTAAGAGACTCGTCGTTATAGTTTAGCTCGATATCGCCAATAGTAAGATCGGCTAAAAGTATATTTAAAACTGTTTTGGAGGTATCAATCGGGATCTGTTCTTGTTCAAGCGAATCAATTGCTGTTGAATCAGAAGCAATTAAAAAATCAAAATTGGTGATTCCAGCCGTATCGACAAAATAGTTGAGTTTTATTCCTTCTATCTCAATTTTATTTATCTCTATTCTGTTTGATAGCAGAGGCTTAGTCTTAACTGAAACGTATAGTTTTCTAAATCTGACAAGAGTATCGGTAATCTCAAAATTTGCAGAGTCTTGATTTTCAAACTCTTTACCAATTGTAAATCCATTAAATTCAACGGTTGCGTTCGGGAAGTTTCTAAACAGCCGCAACGATACGTTTTCAATGCTTATCGGAGCCTTAACAATATGACTAACCTCTTCTAATGCCAACTGTGTAATGGTGTTTTCCGAATTTAATGCAACTACTATTAGTGTGATTACCAATACAATAACAGAAATAACGGTAATCAAAAGCGCTTTTCCTATTTTACGTAAAACTCGTTTTATCTTCATCTCTCTATTTGTTTACTGCGGTTAGACATATTTGTTACAATGCTTTTTTAAAATAAATTCAGTGACGCCATCTAAATAAACGGCGACTCGAAACAGTCTGTTTTTTAATTGTTTCAATTAGCCGCTCCCCTCGCAAATTTTGCGCAATAATAGTGCCATCGCCATCGACTAAAAAATTAGCAGGAATGGCTTTTATATTATATTTTTTGGCTGCCTCGTTGCGCCACCCTTTTAAATCACCTCCGTGCCAGTCCCAATTTAAACTGTCATCTGCAATTGCTTTAAGCCACCTGTCACGGTGGCTATCTAAAGTTATGCTAAATATTACCAAACTGTCTGCATTTTTGAACTTGCTATCTTTAAACATTTTATAAGCCTTGATCAAATACGGAGACTCCCTTCTACAAGGAACACACCACGATGCCCAAAAATCAATTAAAACCAATTTACCCTTTAAATCAGATAGTTTTAAAGTGTCTCCATTGGTGTTAAATTGAACAATCTCCGGAGCTTTTTGTCCTATATTAACTACTTGACCTAAAGAGCTATAAGTAGCACATACAGTAAAAATAATGATTACCGACAGTTTACGAATCATTTTATCTTTTATAAATTACGTAACAGTGATTTGTAAAAATAGTTATTTTCGTTAACAAAATCCTCATATAGTGTTACGAAAAAAAATTACGAATTACGAATGAATAGAATACAGAACACACAGATTAAATGAATTAACACGGATTTATTTGGATTTCGGATTTTTGATTTCTAATTTGAAATACTGCGTATATTGATTTGATAATCAGATTTTTGCGAAAATTATTAATTATTAATTGATAATTGCTTTTAACTTTTAACTTGTGATCTCATGGATTTTTCACTTATATTTAACGTCCAATTCGTGATTTGAAACTAAAAATTAATCAAGTCAATAAAAGAGCAGATACCATGAGAAAAATATTAGTAGTATTAATGACAACCATTGCGTTTACGCAAATTCAGGCACAAAGCAAATTGCGAGATGAGTTAATTGATTTGGAAAAAAAAGGTCAAATTCAGAAAGGTGTTACGATAGCCGACCAAATGCTTGGCAATGCTTTGAAAGAAAATAATCACACATATTATATTTTCGCAGCGATATATAAATTGAAGTTTTTGCCGCGAGTGTATGAGTTAGAGAGTAATAATATTTACGACTCTTTAAAACTTGTTATCCAACAAGCCCCTGAAAAGGCAAAAGCAGCATTAAGATTAATGGAGGCAATGTTGTTGTCAAACCAATATAGATCAGACAAATGGAGCATTGACCAAAAGCCAGATGACGGTGTGGAAAACATTTTGTTTGACGAAATGAGTAAACACGATTATTTTAGATTGGTCAGCGCTGCTATTGACGAAGCTCTGAAACTTGCTCAAAAAGAGGAAGATAAAATAACATCATATAAGGAGTTGTTTGATGGAGACGATTATTATTTGAACTATTTTCCAAAACTTGTTGATCAAATATTTTTCCAAGGAATAGAGTTGCTATCGGAGTATGATGGCAATAGCTACGAGTTTGATAGTGAGCAAATTTCTAATATCCAAAACTGTGAATCAACGTCAATGCCTTTGAAAAAATCGTTAGAGATGTTCGGGCAATGGCATAAAGCAAATGCCTCTAACCCAGAAATATTGGGATTTATAGAGTTAAATCGTTTAGAGTGGATAAACAAACGCAACAACCATATAAGTAGGTTTGAATTGTATGAAGCTGCTTTAAAAAACCTATTAGAAAAATACAAAAGCAATGATATTTGTGCCGATATGCAATTAGCTTTAGCACAGCACTATAAGATGCTATCACAACAATATAAACCTACCGATACAGCTACTGTAAAATACTACGGCACATTGCAACAAGCATGGGATATCTCAAGCGAAATAGAGAAAAAATATCCCGATACTCATGCAGCCAAGCTTGCAAAAAACTTAAAATATGATATTGAGCTGAAAGGGCTATCAATTTCAACTGAACAATATCAGATTGCAGATAAAAATATGGCTGTAAGCCTGTCGTATTCAAATTTATCGAAAGTAAAAATCACTATAAAAGAGGCTGATGTTATCGAAGTGTTTGCAAATAGCTACAATATAAATACAAAAAACTCGAAAGTGGTTTATGAAGAGTGGTTTGATTTACCCAAAACCGATGATTATTACAAACATACAACCACATTGGTAATTCCTTTCGGTAAATTAGGTTCATATTCAATCGAAGCCTCGACAGATAATGAAATTGATGAGATTGCAACAACGTTTTTCCATGTTACTAAAATGGCAATGTTTACTGAGTCAAAAGACGAAAATAACACAAACGTATGGTTAGTTGACGCAAATAATGGTAAAGTTGTTAGTAATGCTAAAATAGAAATATTAAAATATGAATATGGCAGGGACAGAAACAGAGGTCGTCAGAACGTCAAGATATTAGACAGCTATACAATTAAAAACGGCTCTGTATCAGTATCTACAAAAACTTTGTCAGCAGCGTGGGTTATCAGAGCTATTAACGGCAACGATACTCTGTTGCAAAATATTTATACCCCTTATTATAGTGGTTATGGCAATCAAGTAATTAATCGTATAGAAATGTTTACCGACAGAGAAATTTATCGTCCGGGACAAATCATACAGTTAAAAGGAATTTGGTATAGTGGCATGAACGAAGAGTGGAACGTTGTTCCAGGGAAAAGTGTTACGTTAACAGTACGTGATAATGTCTATAAAGAGATATCCAATTATAGCGTAACAACTAATGATTTCGGCTCATTTAATCTCTCTGTACCAATCCCCGAAGATATACAGCCGGGCTACCTTACAATAAGCACCCAACAAGGTCGCGGAGTAGTATATGGAAGCAAAACGGTAAGAGTCGAATCATATCGTCGCTATACCTTTGATGCAAAGTTTGTTAACCCCGATAAAGCTGTTGTTCCGGGCGATGAGGTTATTATTAAATTAGAAGCCGAAACCTACGGCGGAGCTAAGCTGAACACGTTGAAAATTGTAGGAGATGTGACACTCACATCACGTAATATTTGGTGGCTACCACAAACAGGAAAAACTGTTGCAATAATTGATACCGTTGCCGATGAGAACGGAAGCGTTCTAATACGTTTTAAGTCTGATAAAAACTTGAGACATCAAACCTACAGCATTAAGGTTACGATAACAACTCCAGCAGGCGAAAGTCGCGATTTTACTCATGGCTTTGTAGTATCTGACCATCCTTACCGACTTAGTTTAAATAAAACCAAATTGATTAAAGGAGAAACGTTACCGAATATTAATATTGGTTTGATAAACGGAGAAAAATGTAACGATATGGTTGAACTCTCTCTTAATCAATTATCGCCACCAAATAATATATTGTTAAAATCTGCCCTTGCAAAACCTGACAAACATTCGCTATCTAAAGAGGAGTGGGAAAAGCTAATGCCTCAAACCGAGTATAGCGGCGAATTAGATAAAGCAAATTATAAGATTGCCAAAAATATTTGGTCAAGTAACGTAAATGCCGATAAAGCCGAGTTTCCATTTGATTTACAAAAAAACTTGGACGAGGGGACTTACAGCTTAACCATGACAGTAGGAGGGAAGAAATACACCAATTATTTTACTGTTGTAAATCCTGCAAAGAAAGGATTAGCATTGCCCGAAATACTCGACGTATATTCAAGTACTAATAAAGCGACTGCTGGTCAGGAAATAACAATAACTTTTGTGTCAGCAGTTAAGAATATTGATATATGGTATGGCATATCTGCTGGTAACAAAACATTGGAGCAAAAGAAAACAACTATAAAAAATGGAAAATTTACTGTGAAATTTAAAGTTGGACCACAACACGAGGGAACACTTTACGTAAACTCGATAGTTGTTTACGGCGGAAAAACAGTAAGTAAAACGCTCAATATACCTATTGAACGTTGGAGTAAACAGCTTCAGATTGAAACAATTACCATGCGCAATAAGATTGTTCCGGGCGAGCAAGAGACATGGAAGTTTAAACTAAAAACACCAGATGGTCGTCCTTTAGATGCAGAAGTTGTTGCGTCAATGTACGATATGAGCTTAGATGCTTTTGTTCCGGGAGGAATAAGAGCGTTGAGTATTCACTATCCGATAAAAAATACAACTCAATATAACAGTGGTACCAACCGTTTGGTTAATGGAAGAGCTTCGCAACAGCAGTTTTATGTTGCGCCGCCTTCAATGATTCACTGGAACTTCTTGGGTTATACAAGTTTCTCTTATGGTAACGTCTATTTTGACACTTATAGGCGAGAGCTACATCCAGAGGCAAAAATGGAATTAGCTACGTCGAGCGGAGAGACTGTTAGTGAAGAAGCCGTAATGACGGTAGATAGTGAAGAAGATATTATGTTGTTTTCACGTGTTTCATTGGGTGGTGAACCTGTCCAAGAAGATAAGACAGAGATACCAAGTGTTCGTACAAATTTCAACGAAACAGCATTTTTCTATCCATTTATCGAGCACGATGAAAATGGAGAATTTATACTCAAATTTGAGTCGCCCGAAGCAATAACAGGCTGGAGAATGCAACTCTTTGCACACGATAAAAAGCTATCTACAGGCTATTACGAGGGTGTAGTTCAAACCCAAAAACCTTTGATGGTAATGCCTGTTTTCCCGCGTTTCGCATATACAGGTGATAATCTTACAATTAACGCTTCGGTTTACAACGTAACAGACTCGGTTTTAACACTCCAAACAGGAGCGCAAATCACCGATACACGCAATGACAGCGAGCTTGAAACTGAAATAAATGACAAAACTATAGTACTGAAACCGGGTGAAAACAAGTCATTTAAAGTAACTGTAAAAGTTCCAACTACACCCGGATTTTTAACGGTAAAAATATTCGCAAAAGCTGGCACATTTACCGATGGAGAGGAAAAAATAGTTCCTGTATTACCTAACAGACAGTTGGTTACAAATACAATGGCTCTGTGGGGTAAACCAAGTACTACCACCGAATACAAGTTTGACAATCTATTGCCAACCGATATTACTGAGGATAGTAAACTGAAACTTACCTTTGAGATGACCACAAATCCAACGTGGTATGCAATACAGTCGTTGCAGTTTTTCGATAATCCTAATCCAAAGTCGCCGTTTGCGCTTGTTGAGTCAATTTTTGGAGTACAAACAGGTAAATATCTGATTAATAAATATCCCGAAATTGGTAAAACAATAACTATCTGGCAAACAATAGAACCAGACGCTTTACAGTCTAAATTGCTTACAAATAAGGAGTTGAAAATCACCGATATAGAAAAAACTCCTTGGTATATCGATGCAACAAGCGAACAGGAGCAAAAACGCAAATTAGGTATGTTTTTAGATAAAAACAATATTGAAAATCTGACCGCAACTTCTATCAAAAATTTAAGTAAAATGCAACACTCATCGGGCGGATTTTCGTGGGTACCAGGTTGGGAAGCAAGTACTTACGTTACACTATACGTGTCGGAACAAATCGGAAGAGTTTCCAAAATTGATAGCGAGGTGTTTAATCAATATCCTGAACTGAAAACTATATTGAAAAGTGCAATAAAATACTTGGATAAAGAGTTAGACCGTGAATTTGGACAACTGTTAGCATCAAAAACCGATACAGCAAAATATATGACCCCCTATTTTATTGTACGTACACTATATGTTAAGAGCTTAATAAACAGTAGTTTCAAACCAACGACAAAAGCCGAGAAGTACTATTTTAATCACGCGAAAAAATATGCTTTAGATTACAACCTTTACGGTCAGGCAGTTTTGGGAACATTGGCGCGTAGTTGTGGCGATATTAAACTCGCTACAAAAATATACAAGGCGATTGACGGCAGCGCAGTTGTACATCACGAGAAAGGAGTATTTTGGCGACAAAACGTTCAGGGTTGGGAGTGGTATCAAGCGCCAATATCAACACAGGTGCGTATAATGGAGTTTTTCCAAGCTATGACTGCTCCGACCGAGAAAATTGAAGCCATGAAAATTTGGCTTATAAGCAACAAACGCACACATATGTGGAACGACGGTTTATCAACATCCGAAGCAGTTTACGCTCTGACAACAAGCGGTAAAAACTGGCTCAAAAATAACGAAGCTGTTACCATAACCCTGTCGAATTTAAAAATCGTAAGCTCCGATTATCAGCAACATGCAGGTACAGGTTACTTTAAAACAACTTTCGAGGGCGATAAAATTCCCGCCGATATTAAAACCGCAACTATTAACAATCCTAATAGCAATCTCGTATATGGCGGAGCATACGCACAATTTTACGAAAGCTTTGATAAAATCAAGCCATGGCAGCAAAATCTTACAGTTGATACCAAGCTCTTTACCTTTACACATCAAGGAGATGAGGTTGCTTTGAACGAGGTAAAATATAATAAAGTTAAGCAAGGCGATAAACTAAGGGTGCGCGTAACAATAACCTCTGACCGTGAGCTTGAGTATGTAGTTGTACAGTTGCCGTTCCCAACTTGTTTCGAGCAAGTTGACCAAACAAGCGGCTTCCAGTGGAGGTTTGGCAACAACCACTACGTTCAAAATTACGATAACAGAGCCGAATTCCTGTTCTATCGACTAAAACAAGGTGTAACGGTAATAGAGTTTGACCTATATACCTTGCGTACAGGCGAATACTTATCTGCACCAACAACAGTGCAGTCGCTATATGCACCTGAGTTTAGTGCTCATACGGCGGGGGTGAGGGTTTTGGTGGAGTAAACACCTAAACATAAGTGTAATTGGTTACTTTTGTGAAAGTTAAGCTTTTAAATTTTAAGCATATGAACGCACGTCATTTTTTCTCTGATTTAAGGATAATAATCAAAAGCTTTGTCTTTCTTCACCTGTTATTTGTGTTTTGTAGCAATATTGGCCTATCTCAATCTCAATCAACAACCCCAATTCTAAGGTTAAATCCTGATTTTCACTATTCTATAATATATAAAATAAATGTAGATACAAAAAAACAAAGGATATTAACTGTAAGTCTTGATAATACCGCTAAAATTTGGGATGCCAATACAGGGGAGCTATTAAAAACAATTCGTGTCCCAATATACGATGAGCTCCAAGATAAACTTGGTGCCGGTGCAATCTCGCCAGATGGGAGCACCGTTGCATTTGGTGGAAATATGAAATGTGGTGGAAGTTATCACTATTTTTATGTTTACGATTTAATTAACAATCAGTATATCAAAAAAATAGGCACCCTTGCTGATAAAGCTGTTCTTGACCTTGAATACTCCTTGGATGGCAGGTATTTAGCTGTAGCTTTTGGAGGAACAAAAGGCGTGGTCATCTACTCCGCAGATGGATATGAAATTGTTAAAAAACTGGAGGGCTACTCAGGTCGTACCTCTAACATTGCTTGGGATTATGCCGGTGGATTGGCAAGCGTCTCCTTTGACGGAAAATTAAGACTGTATGACAGCTCATTTAAGCTTATCAAAGAAGTTCAGCTCACTGGAGGGAATCAACCCTATTCTGTTGCCTTTTCTCCAGATGGCACCTTATTGGCCATTGGGTATGTCGATACATATAAAATACAGGTGTTTTCAAGTGAAAATTTACAGCTTCTCTATGAGCCAGATATATCCTATACAACTGATAATGGAAGAGGCTTATATGTTGTATCTTTCTCCTCAGACAACCAATACTTAATTGCAGGGGGTTTGAATCAAAAGGAAGTAAATGAGAAATGGTGGTGTCATATTCGTATATGGGATGATAAGGGTAAGGGTGCCTACAGAGATGTACCAGCGGGCTCGGATGTAACAACGGACATCAAGCCTTTGAAGGAGGGAAACTTTGTCTATTCAACCAATTACCCTGATATGGGGGTGATATCCACAAATGGTGAAGTTAAATACCACCATATAGCCGAAACTAACAGCTACGGAGCTACAGATGTGTCTCACCTGAAGGTTGACCACAATGCCACCAAATTAGGCGTAACACCCTATGGTAAAGAACCTTTAACATTCGATATAATCAGCAGGCAGCTGACGGTTTCTGAATTCTTATTGGGCAAAATATTTTCTGATACTGCACGAGGTATAGAGATGACAGATTGGCACCTGTCATACACTCCAAAGCTGAATGGTAAAAACCTCTCATTTTTAAAGGAGTATGAACGTAGCCAATGTGTTGACGTCACAGAGGATGGTGGGAGCATTGTTTTTGGTACACAATGGCATATGTACCGCTTAAATTCTCGAGGAGAAACAATATGGAGGAAGATTCAACCAGCAGAAACTTGGTGCGTTAATACTTCAGGCAACGGGCAGTTCATCGTTACCGGGTTAAGTGACGGTACCATTCGCTGGTACAGCATGGAGAGTGGTGCGCTGCTCATGTCTCTCTACCTGCATCCTGATAACAGCCGCTGGGTGCTGTGGAGCCCCGAGGGCTACTTCGATTGTTCCGCGGGTGCAGAGAGTTTAATTGGCTGGCACGTCAACCGCGGTGAGGATAAGGAGCCAGCATTTTACCCTGCAAGCCAATTTTATGACAAATACTACACCCCAAACCTAGGCGCAAAAATTCTATCAGGAGAGAGCTATATCGACACAAGAGAGGAAGATGTTATTAGCAATTTCACCCACCCGCCCCTTGTTAAAATAAGCAGCCCACAGAATGGTAGCATACTAACAAACGAGCAGTTAACGGTTACGATGAGTGTAACCGACAAGGGGGGCGGGATAGACGAGATACGCCTATACCACAATGGCAAGCTTATAGATGGTACCCAGCGGGGCTTTAAGCACGTTTCTGGAGAGGGCGCAACAGAGACTAAAACCTTCACCTTCAGCTTAGTTGACGGTGAGAACCGCATTCGCGCCACTGCGTACAACATCCAGCGCACTGAGTCCATTCCACACGAGATAGTGGTTCATTACAAGGCGTCCGTGTTGGTGAAGCCCGATATGTACATTCTAGCCATAGGTATAAACGAGTACCTCAACCCCAGATATAACCTCAACTATGCCAAGAACGACGCTGATGCTTTTGTAAATGCGCTGCAAAGCGGCGCGGCAGATATATTCAATAGGGTTAACGTGCAGACTCTAAACGACTCCAAAGCCACGCGGAGTGGCATACTGACCGAGGTGGAAAATATTAAATCTCAGGCACGCGCGGAAGATGTCTTCGTCTTCTACTATGCAGGGCATGGTGTGATGAGTATTGGTAGCGATGTCGAGAAGCCTGAGTTTTACCTTGTACCCCACAATGTTACAAAAATGTACGAGGCAGATGATATGCTTAAAGCAAAGGGTATATCGGCTAAGGAAATAGGGGAATTCTCCAAGGGTATCCGCTCGCAGAAGCAGCTATTTGTACTGGATGCTTGTCAGAGTGGCGGTGCTGTTCAAAGTTTTGCCATGCGCGGTGTTGCTGAGGAGAAGGCTATTGCTCAACTTTCGAGGAGCACCGGCACCTACTTTATTGCGGCGAGCGGTTCCGAGCAGTTCGCCACCGAGGTGGAAACGCTTGGGCATGGTGTTTTTACATACTCTGTAATTCAAGCCTTTAAGGGCGCCTGCGGTTCGCAGGGAGGACGCTTAACCGTGAACCTGCTGAAAGGATGCGTGGAAGATTTAGTGCCTGAACTTTCGAAAGAGTATAAGGGGCAGCCTCAGTTCCCCACGGGTTACGGCTTTGGGCAGGATTTCCCGATTGTAATTGTGAAATAAAAACATGATGTTAAATGAATATTCAGTTAGTTACATTTTGGAACATACTGCCGATGATGAAAACAATAGATTTCGTATCACTTAATGAGCAATGGCATAGGAAACAGATAATCAATCCCGATGGGATGACAAGATTATAGATATAAAAAGGGGAAATAATTAACCAAACTCCGAAGGAGTGAAATAGATATATAGTTAAAAGTTGATAGTTCGTAATTCGTAATTCGTAATTCGTAATTCGTAATTGTTAATTGATTGTATCCATAAACTAAAAAAATATAAACATATGAATCTTAATTTTAGACTATTATTTTGTTTTGCATTTGTAATCACATGTACAATCTTATCAGCTCAACCACCAAGCTGGGCAGACGCAAGCTATAGAAAACTAAAGTTTGGAGAACGTGAATATATTGTTGGCTACGCCTCAGAGGTAAATACCCAAAAAGAGAACCCTGCGGAGCTACTAAAAAGGTTAGAAAATTACGCCAAAGGGCAGATAGCCGAATATATTCAGGTAACCGTAAGGAGCGAAGCTCTACTTTCTGTTGATGAGAGTAACAACAGGTTTGAGCAAACCTTTTCAAGCATAAAGCATAGTGCCAGCAATATGGTTCTATCAGGGCTAAAGACAGAAACCCACTACGACCAAAAAGGCAAAACAGGATACTCACTTGTTTACACCAAGCGCAGTGACCTGCTTAGCTACTACCAGAATGATTTGAATGCAAAACTTGCAGAGTCGGAAAGGAGAATAGCTCTATCGCGCAGTGCACAAAGCTCCAATGCAGAACAGGCTTATAGCCACGCTTTAGAGGCTCTCGCTCTAATTCCGGAAATTGAGCATGCGCAAACCATTATTTTTGCTCTAAAGCGCAGCGAATTTGAACAAGATATCCAATTTGACAGGGTTTCAAAGTTAAAAACAAGCATAGATGAAGCTATGCGAAATGCACAAAAGGGAAGCGCCAACACACTTGATGATGCATGTTTCTTTCTGGCGCAAGGGCTAAAGATAAAGACAGGAGCAATAAAGTCACCTGTTGTGCTTTCAAACTTTACCTATCAGGACACACGCGTTGGCAGTGAGTTGTCTAATAGAATTCATCGGTCACTTGAGTCGCGCCTTGTTAGCGTGGCGGGATACTCGGTAGTGCCATCTGGAGAGAGAACCGCAGACCATATTCTAACAGGCACCTATTGGAAAGAAGCCAACGAAATTAAACTTATTGCAACCCTGCGTGAGACAAGCGGTAAGATATTGGCATCGGCAGAGGCGATTCTCCCAATATCGTGGTTAGAAGCCAATAGTATTGGTTATCTCCCTGAAAATTTTGAGAATGCGTATTCAAGAATGAAAGTTTTCCAAACAAACGAAATCGTTAAAGGTGACTTGAATATTGAGGTTTGGACTAACAAAGGAGACGACAACCTGATTTTTGTTGAGGGAGAGAGACTAAAGTTTTACGTTAGGGCAAATAAAGAGTGTTACTTGCGTTTTGTTTACCATCTTGCCGACAATCAGTCAGTGCTTCTGTTAGATAGTTATTACATTCCGTCTAATATGGCAAATAAAGTTGTTGAACTGCCCGATGAGTTTGAGTGCACAGAACCCTTTGGGGTTGAGACCCTTCAAGTCAATGCCCAAACCAAACCATTCGAAAAACTTAAAACAAGAGACCAATACGGTTACAAATTTATCGAAGAGCCACTTAACGAAGTCATTCTAAGTACAAGGGGATTTAAAAAAGTTGAACCAGAAACCATTGACAGAGCAGAGAAGCGAATTATTTTCACAACATTGAAGAAATAAACATCAATATTCGAGCCTCTTTAAGACACAGGCAACTTTTTTGTCCGTAGGACAACATATGATTAACCATAGGCGCAAGCCTATGGGTGTG
>DAOOBP010000026.1:19714-22830 GCA_035407925.1 Salinivirgaceae bacterium | reverse complement strand
TCATTTTACGTTTTTAACGGTGGTAATGTAAATCCAATTTGCTTCATTAAAATAAAGTATATTCTTTACAAGCGTACATTTATCGGTTTTTGCAATAATATCCTTTAATAAGAAAGGACTTAACGCAAATGAAATAGGCTCGTCAGTGTAATGTATCGGTGCTTTTTCCTTAAACCAACTTGTTTCCGATTTACTTTCAACAACAAGGAATTTTTCGGTAATGCTTACCTCAATATCATCCGTAAAATTCTTTTCCTTTTTAATAAATACGATTGCTTTGTCAAGTATTTCATCAAGGTTTTTCGGTAAATTAATCGTAATACCTTCCTGACCGAACTTGATGTATTTTGAAGTATCTACAAAATCTTCAAAAAATGTACGACTTGAAATTATAGTACCTTCGTCGGTTTTAAAATGAACCCAACCTTTACCCTCTGAAATACTTGTAGGTTTTAACCTTGCAATCGGGTCAACCGATGATTCGGGTAGCAAAAACGTTTTAACCGGAACGTCAATTTTATAATGACAAATCCTGTAATTATCCGATGATTCAATAAACCCACCTTTGTTTATGTGTACACAGGTAAGTTTTGGATTTGAAAGGTCTTTTGAACAACTTAAAGATACGAATCTTAAGGTTTCAATAAACTCTTGGGTAATAGGAACCCATTTACCTTTTTTGGTAAGTTCTTCTTTTAAAGGTAGTTTAATTTCTTTAGCCAATGCAAAACCTGCCGTTGACCTGCCCGATTTAATTACAATAGCTTCTTCTTCAATAGTTAAAGTAATTTCTTCGGTTTTAAGTTTACTTATAAACTTGTAAAGTTCTTCGGCTTGAACTGCACCTTCAATTTCAATACCTGCAACCGGATGTGATACACTAATTTCATCATTATACGTTACTACACAACCGTTTACAAATGCAAATGCGGTTGATTGTTCAACCAGTTCTTTGTTGGATAACCCCGGCTTTACAATTTCCAAAGCACGTTTTAGTTCTGCTGTATTAATTTTCATAGTGTAAAAAGTTTAAAAGTCTCTTGTTTATGGTAGATGTATTTAATAACATAACGCTTCCATTCATCATTATTAAATTTATCATTATTACAATCTATAATTTCTATTTTAGTTTTAGTTTTGCTAATTATTAAAATGGAAAATTCAAATGTAAAAAATGCCTTATTTATATAAAAACCAAATTCTAATAATTTTGTATTTAACTCGTTAAAATAATTGAATACATTTCTATTTTTATTAAATTTTAAATTGAAAATTCCAGTATCAGTTAATATAATTTTTCCTTTAAAATTAATAAATTTAGATAATTCACTTATTTTTTTAGGTGTAAAGCTGCGATCATGAAATATGTAATTATATACATTAAAATCTTCTTCTATAAGTATATCACTATCCGATTTTAAAATTTCACAATTATCAAAGTTTTGTTTTAATAATTTATAACATTCTTCATCTATTTCAAATATTTTATGGTAAATAGGATTAGCATATTTTTGTAACAAATACGTTGTAATACCAACACCCCCAAATAGTTCTAAAATTTTACTATTTGTTTTTATATCTTTATCTATTATTGTTTGTAATATAGAGTATTTTTTATTATAATTTTTATTCCTTTTACTTAGATAAGATAATTGACTATCACTATTTTTCATCATTACATTTTTATTTCTTTATCATCAAATAATGGATCTGGATTATTACCATAACGCTGTAAATAATAAGCATCTGTATAATCTTTATAATTGTAGCCTTTTACAACCATTTTTGACATAAAAGAACGACTACAATTATTTTTTGGATAAAATTGTGTTTTATCACCCGTCATTCTGATATACATACTATTATATTTAAGCCAATTACTAAATGCAGGAGGCATTAAATCCACACCACAGCAATTTAATGAATCAGATAAATCATGAAAATCATTATCACCACAACCAATTTTAACTTTTGTTGCAGCTTTTATTCTTTTAATATTTTGTATTTTAATTTTATTATCAAATTCAAATTCACGTCCTGCTGCCATTAAATTCATTCTGTATTTACGTACTAAAGGTGTTAGTTCTTTAAATACTACACTATTATCAACAGGTAATTTAAGATGTTCTATTGTATAATAATCAACATATTTTTCAGAATGTTTAATTAATAATAAAACTTCTTCAATATCAATAATTGGTTGAATGCGGATACTAACCCAAAAACCTTTTTCATGTAATTTTTTTATAAATTCAATACGCTGTTTGGCCGTTGGTGTATGTGTTTCAAATTTACGTATATATTCATCAGTATAACCTATAATACTAATAGAAAAAGTGTGTATTTCAGGATTAAGCAATTCCCAATATTCATCAGGTAAATGTGCTGTTTTTGTACTTATATTTACTGGATAATTAAATTTATTACTTAATTTTAAAAATTCTTTAGTTACCCCATACTTCCATTCTGCTACCTGAAATGGATCAGACATACCACCTAAATGAATTGGCGTACGTCTATTAAGTAATTCTTTATTTATATTATTTGTTTCACCATTGTTTAAAGCCCCTTCAAACCATTTTTCCATTAGTTTAATATCGGCTATTTGATGTTTAATTGTATAACCACCGGCCTTACGTGCATTTGCAAAACAATAATTACAACCAAAATAGCAGCCTTTATAAGTATCTACACGAAAACAATTACCACACATAGGAAATTGTGAGGTAACTTGCATACTATTGCTATATTTTTCTTTTAACATTATTATAATATTATAGATAATGCTCCTATTAAATATACAGGAGCATTATCTTTTTTTAAATTTTTTACCTTTTAAAATTAAAAAAGGCAATAACTTTTAATACTCTATTATACTGTAAACCAGTATCTAAAGGTTGTGCTTTACGTCCGGTTTTACTTTCATATAAAGCATCAGCCTTTTCAATAATGGTTTTACCATCGGCTTTAGGATTATTCTGCATTGTAGTTAATACAGCATCCATACGAGTATAAACATTACCTTTTTCCTTTTTAGGCTTTTCAACCTTCGGTGCTTTTTCAGGTTTACCTTTTTTTACAGGTTTTACAACAGGTTCGTCCTCATCTTCATCATC
>DAOOBP010000026.1:4227-19614 GCA_035407925.1 Salinivirgaceae bacterium | reverse complement strand
TCATCTTCATCCTCATCTTCGTCCTCATCCTCATCTTCATCCGGTTCGGGAATTTCATCTTCCTCATCTTCTTCATCCTCCTGATCTTCCTCTGCGTTGCCATACTTTTCGGCAAGTGCATCGAATGTAGCCTGTACAGGTTTTGAAAACTCATCACCTTCCTCAACAAGATCAACATAGGCCTTGTAAAGTTCTTCTTCGAACTCATCTTGTTTCAAATCCTCATACTCAATCGGGGGTTCAATTCCGACTACTTTGTCCAGTTCCTTGTAAGCTACTACAAGGTCTTTCTTCGTTAACTTTTTTGCCATTTTGATTAAAAATTTAATTGTTAATAATTAAAAAATAGAACACTTATTTGGTTAATAAAAACCGTGTACAAATTTAATAAAAATAAATCATTTTTCAATAAAAAGAACCTAAAAATGGTCGCCCAATTTGTAAACGTTGTAAAATATTTACCTCTTGGGTAGGGTGAAAATCACCCTCACGTACTATAATCTTGTTTATTCGCATAATACCTAATTCTTTTTCACGTCCGGCAGGGTCTTGGTTTAAACCGTACATTGCCGTAACATGGGCATATTTACGTTTATCTTCCGAAAAGTTTTCAAGGTCTAACCGATATGTTTTATAACTTGCAGCATCAGCCTGTGTAGGTACAACCAATAGCCATTCACCTTCCTGTGATAACGCCCGTAAACCTTTCCAAATATAATTCTGTTTTGGTCGTTCCTCCATACGGATTTCTGCTTCTAAAAGGTCGGCATAGTCAACAAGTATTACATCGGGTACGAAACCTTCCTCACGCCATTTTTTAAGTTTTGAACGTATTTCGGTCAACGTTAAAGTCCCATTTACGTAGGTTGCAATTTTAACCGAATGTTTTGCTTTTATAAATAATTTACGAATTCTGCGTTTGGCTTCGTTTGTATTCAACGGTTGTTTTATATCAATTTCTTTTAACCATACCGTACCCCATTTACTTTTTGCAAATTCAAGACAATTATAACAGGGTCGGTATTTTGGATTATTTACGTAGGCTTCTACTAATTCACGCTTTGTAATTTTACCACGTATTTCAGTTTCGGCACGACGTAAAACTCCGAAATCACACTCACGTTCTTTTTTATGACACGTATCAGCCTGATTCTTTATACAATCAAGTACAGGTATAAATTGTTTTCCACAATATTTTTCAATATTCGATTTTTTAGCTACATAAATACATATTCGTATTAACTGTTGATTTTCCGTCATATCCCCGGCTTGAAAAAATGCTACCTTACGTTTTTGATTAAAAGCACGAAACATAAATTCCAATAGCCAGAATGTTTTTCCACGTTTTTCAGGGCTAAGAATTGATACGAAACCACCACGTACAAGTTGTTCGTTCCAAAATTCACCCAAAGGACCCGGAAATTTAATTACGTTTTGATACGTAGTATCAAATGCAGATTCTATTTTTGTAAATATAATATCTTCATCGGAAAGGTCAATTTCGTTACTTTCTTCTTTGGTAAAATCAAGTGGTTTAAAATTTTCCAATAATTTTTGGGCATCCTCAACTTTACCTTTTTCTAACAAGGCTGATACCGTTTCATTATGAATTGTTATTTGACGTTCTAAAAAATAATTTTTGGTTTCTTCGATAAGGTACGAAACATTTATACCTTTACGTTCATATTCTTCGGATAGACTTGGTAAAATATCTTGTTCAATTTCTTCTGCCAAATCTTTGGAAATTGCCTTACGTTTTAATTTACGAATATAAATAACCTCAATATCCTGTAATGGGGCAGTACGATATTTTATAAAATATTCCCAGCACCATTTTGAAATGGTACTCGCAACGTTGCTCTCAATATAATCGGGATTCCAAATATGTTCAAGTTGCCGTAAATATTCTGTCTGTGTGATCAAACCTATTACAATTTTCCTCTCAATCATTACTTTTTATTGTAGGGCTTTTTAAGCCATTATTTTTATCGGTACGGTAATTACGTTTACTTTTGGGTAAAACTTGCTTAAACGGGTTTTCAAGGGCATTTCCCAGCCTGTTTTGGGCCTATGCTGTTATGGTAAAAAGTATTTTTGCCTATATTAATCATATTCTTGATTTCTACGGGTATAATTTAATTCGTCAAACATCGGTACGAATGTATTTTCTTCGGTATCTTTTTTCCACGAACCTTTTAATTCGGATGCGTCATCCAACCAACGGCTTTGATGTAGCCACGTACTCGGTAACGGAATAAACTTTGGATTTTGCCATTGTTCAGATTCTTTTTGGGTAAGTATTGCATTCTTTATTTGTCTGAATGTTGGTCGTTCCTTTTTTAAGCATATTTTATTCCATTCTGTAAGTGCCTTACCTTTGGAACCTTTTCTTGGGTAAATAGCCCAAAACTTATCGAATTGTTTGGGAGTAATGTTTTTTGTTTTTAAATCAAAATTACCCAAATCGAACGAAGCATTATTATTATTTAAAGCATTTTTATTATTATTACTTAAAGCATTTGTTGGGTTTTTTGCCGTAACCCCTATTTTTGCGGCAGCGGGTTTTTTGCCGTTTTTTCCCGTAACCCCTATTTTTGCGGTAGCGGGATTTTCATCTAATTCTAAATCTTTAACACTATTCTTCGACCAAATAAAATTAACACGGATATAATTACCAACGAATTGGCTATTATTCTCGTTTTTACGTACAATATTTTCAATTAAACCCAAAGATATTAATATTCTTTTATATTTTGAAATCTTATCCGTACTCCAATTAAGGGCTTGGCTTACATAGGTATTTACTGCTCTTGGTGTATTCGTTTTTTGCCATTTTGCAGTATAGTAATAAAACGAATATAATGCAATTAATTCTGAAAAATGTTCCTGTTTTAAAAGTAAATCGAATAAGGCTTTACTTAAAACAATAGGTTCTTCGTGGTCATTATAAGATACCTTATTCATAAAACTTGTGATTTTATAAAACGAATAGGCAGGGGTTCAGCGAATACGGCGACACCTACTACCCTACCTATTGTTTGTTTAACCTTATATGTTAAAAAATCAAAGAAAAATGAACTTATCATATTGCCGTATTTTAAGTATCTTTACAATACAAATATACTACATTTTTACCATACAAATATACTACATTTTTACCATACTACCAAATTTATTTTTACGCTGTAAAACAGGCAGTTACGGTATATTTAACATATAATTTTATTATGTAATTGGTTATTTTAGGCGTATTCGCTTTTTATGAGTACTAATATTCGCTTTTTTACCAGTCCAAACGTACTCATAAAACCGTAAACTTTTAGTTATTCCATTTTTATTTTTTACCCAAACTCCGCCAGCACAATTCAAATAACCCGTAGGTGGTTCAACAATTACGTGTTCCGAACCAAGTAAAAAGCCATCACGTTTTGCACGTTTAGGCTCTTTCCTTATTCGCACAATATTACCAATTTGGTAATGTAGTTCAGAAGGTCGTATCATAAATCTTGCATTTTAACCCAACCCGAAATAGTTAATTTTGGGTATTCCCTACAAGTTTTATCAATTTTAAACGGGGTAGATTCGGCAACAAAATCTTTATCAATATCATAAAATACTTTTTGTTTGAATTTACCAGTTTTTTTAGAATAACTACCGAATACAAGTTTTTGATACCTGATTTTTGTACCATATTCGGTAGTTTCGACAGTCCAATTCGCTACGTTTAAATCTTTACAGATTACTTTATTCTCAACAAATTCGTAACCACACCTTGTTAAGAAATTCTGAGCAACTTTGTTGCTTAATTCAGTTAATTCATTCATTTTTAATAATTTTTTATAATATAATTAATCTAATAGAAACATCTTTTAAAGGATATTTTATTCTTATTGTAGAATTATTGTCCATATTTCCGACAACAATTATATGTTTTCCCTGGATATAAAATCCTTTTGCATCATAAATCAATCCGAATGGAGTCGGATAATCAGAGGTTTTATTTATTAAAACCTCTACGTGATAAATCTTTTTTGCTTCAATTAATTCATTCATTTTTAATAATCTCCTTTTCTTATACGGTAAACAAAATCACGGAAAGTTTCGTTTTCTTTTGCAGTTGCTTGTACGGATTTTTCCTCTTTATATTTTTTAATTCCTTTTTGGAATTCAGGTAAGCAATCGGGACAACAAGCGTGTCCTGAAAATAGTATTCCACCAACCGAAATTGTATCTTCGGTATAATCTTTATTACAGAAATCACATAAAACCATGTTTCCCGGGTCAACGTTGATTACTGTCCAATCTTTGAAAAATTCATCATTTAAATCCATATCATTTTTTAAATTTTAAAAGTGTTTAAGAAATGTTTTACGTAATTCTTCCAATTCTTTTTGTTGTTCCTTGAAATAAGTAGGTGTAAAAACCTTTTTGTAAGTAGTACCATCGGGTAATTCAATCCAATCGGCAGAGTTCAGACTTTCCTCAATCCGGTCAATTATCTGATTACGTATTCTGTAATCAGTATAATCAATTTTTGAGTTGTTAAGTAATCCATCTAACAGACCCCTTAACCTAATCCCTGTTTCCATTTTTAAAAATATTTAAACGGTTTAACTTCATTTTTTAAATCTTGAATATATTTTGCAAATACATCACCGTCAAACCTTGAATTATCTTCTCCAAGATATTGAATAAGATAAAACCTTAAATCTTCGGCAGACATATACCCCATTTCAAGCATAGCAAATAGTTCTGCAAGAAAAATATAATCTTTTTTTGTCATTTTTCAATGATTTTTAATGTAATTTAATAATTCTTTTGCTTTTTTATTCGTCAAACTTCCCGGGTCACCCGTAATAGAAACGTTCCAAGCATCAACCCCACGAAATTTTAATTCAGCTACAAGTTTCTTTGCCTGTACTTGTGCTTGTGGGTCATCGTCGTAAACAACTGCAATACGTTTGAATATGGAACTCATAACACGTACTTGATTACGTGTGTACTGAATACCACTTGTAGCGAAAGCAAGTTGCCCTAAACGCCAAACATCGGTTGGTCCTTCAACGCAGATACCAAGTTCAGGATTCCAATTTTCCTGATCACCGTATAGTATTTGTTTATGCCCGATTGTTTCGTAGTATGCCGGACAAGCCTGATACTTATTTTGTTGTTTTCCGGTAATATCACGGCTATCAAACGAAACAATCTCCGCATTCCAATAAAATGGAATAAAGATACGGAACCGATACGAAACATTATCCAACCGTGAAACGGGTCCGGTTCCTTGTAACATCCATTTTTCAGCTAATTCGTCAGGGTCAAAACCACGACCTGCCAAGTATTTTTTGTGACTTGGTTTTAAGTGTGAAAGCCCTGACGGAAGTTTCAACGGCCTTTTTTCAACAATTTTTTGTTGAATCACCGTGCGGTTTATCCCATACTGCTTTAGAATGTTGGGAACTTCGTAGATTTGAATTTTCAACAATTCTGCCAATGCTTTTGTTGGGGATTTCCATCCACAACGATAGCAATGCCAATATTCTTCTTCTATATTCCAACCAAGATGATAATTTTGTGAACCAGCACAAAATGGACAATGAACTTGTACCCAACCAGCAGAACAATGTTTATTTCCTTGTGTAATGTGGTCTACATTATAATCTTTTAATAATCTAACTATGTCCATTATTTCTTTTTTTAAGTGCGTTAGAAACCATTTTGCAAATCAAACGTGCTTCGTCAAAATTCTTAGGATTTTTCAATTTGTAGTAACTCATAACTTAATTATTTGTTTCACGGTTTTAGTCAATTCACCTACGTATCCACGATTTTTAATTTCATCGAACAAATCCATATCGGTAAACTCAATAAGTTTTATATTCTTATTTTTGTTTTCAGGTTCTTTACTTAATTGTTTCCTTTTTGAAGACGGATATTCTTTACGAATACGGCTTACTTCTTCGTAAACAAGTCTGCCGTGTCTCGGTTCAATTTCATTAACAAGTAAATTCGATTTATAGTAAAGTCCTTTACGTGATTCACCACTATAAACCGTAATGTAACCAAGGTTCCGGCAAGCAATAGAAAATTCATTACTTACGCTGTTTTCAGATAACCAAGTAGAAATTTTTAAAATACCATTTGAATCATTAATACTTTGTAACAATTTTTTCAAATTGTCCGTGTATTTTTCAACTTTTTCTGATGTAATCCTTAATTTTAAATCTTGTGTTTTCATTTTTCAATAATTTTACATTATATTTTCTATAAACCAATAATACAAAGGGGTAGCCTCTTCAGAATTGTTAAATTGCCTTTTTTCATTAAAAATACCAAGTTCTATTAACCTGTCTTCAATTTGAGTAACTCGTTCATTTTTTTGAACTTTATCCTCAAACACGCAAATAAATGCAAGTTACTTAATCAAATTTTTTGCTTCTTCATTTTCCATTTTATTTTCTCCTATAAATATTTATTAATTCCATTAGTATTGATTTATCTTCATAAACCTTACCGTCAAGTACTTGACTTATTACATTCGATTTTGCTTTTAATAAGTCAATGATTCGTTCTTCAATAGTACCTGCTCCAACCAAATTATAGATTGTAACTTGTTTGGTTTGGGTAATACGGTGAATCCTGTCCGATGCCTGAACAAGTTCCCCGGGAGACCACGGAAATTCAATTATTGCTGCATTTGAAGCTGCTGTCAACGTAATTCCAACACCTGCTGCACGAATGTTTCCAATAAATAATTTTACATTCGGGTCTGTTTGAAACCTATCAACTGCTTTTTGACGTTGCATTTGGCTTGTAGAGCCATCAATTTTAACTGCTGTTGGAAATTTTTCAAACAGGAAATCAACTGTTTTACGGTGAATACCAAAAACAACTAATTTTTCACCACTTTCAAGAAAATCTTCAATCCAATCGGTAATTTGTTTTAATTTTCCTTTTATTGCCAACTGTTTTAAGACTTCAATTTGAGCAAGGATTGGTGCTGCCGCAACTTTTTCAAATTTGTTTTCCTTTAATAATTGAATTTCATCGTCGGTAAGTTCGTCGCTGACACTGATTTTGTGTCGGTTGGCAAACTGTTTCAACTCATTTTTCAACTCATCGTCTAAAGGACGGTTGAATTTTTCTTGTAAAAATCTTATAAATTCATTTTCAGCTTTTTTGTATTCTGTTTTGTTATCAATTTTAAGTGGAACTTTTACAACGTGTTTCGGTGGAAGTTCGGATAGTACGTCTACCTTTTTTCGCCGGATCATAATTGTACTTTTCAGTATGTGATTCAACTTTTTTGAATTGGTAGCACCACTAAAATCCCAACCGAAAGGAGTTTTCTTTGCCCCACAGTATTCGTGTGCAAAAAGAATAAAGTTGGGAAAGAGCAAAGGATTGATCGCCTGTACGATATTGTAGATTTCGACAGGTTTGTTTTCAATCGGAGTACCCGACAAGGCTACTAATTTCGGAATTGTCTTTACAATTCGTTTGAACGCCTTTGTACGTTTTGCAGAATTATTCTTCACATAGTGAACCTCATCTACGATTAAAACAGTGAAGTTTTCTGCTTGAATATAATTTACCCAATATGGTAAAATATCGTAGTTGATTATTACAATTTCATTATGGAATCTACGTGGAGTAGTACCGGATAGGATTTCTGCCTGAACTCCCATCCAACGATATATTTCACGTTGCCAATTCATTTTCAAACTGGCCGGACAGATTATTAAAACGGGTCGAAAATCCTGATGATTTTTCAACCAAGCCAATGCCTGAACCGTTTTACCCAATCCCATTTCGTCGGCTATCAACGCCCGACCACGACATTTTTCAATAAATTGAACACCTTCTTTTTGAAAATTATAGAGTTTTAATTTTTCGTTGAATGGTTCTGAATAATTATTGTAACGTGTTCGTGGTTCTGATGATTCAGTTTTGGTGGGATTGTTAAATGAATTTGAAAAAACGAAGTTCAACCGTTTAAGCAAAGCAATAGTGTCTTGAGAATATGGTGTTTCCCAAGCACCATTGGTCTGTTCAAGATGTGGAATTTTGTTTAATTCTTGAACAAGTAATCTGTCATTAGCAGGAAAGACAAGTCGAATGACCTGTCTTTCCCTTAGTAGATTAGCAGTTCTTAGATCCATTGCTTCAACCATTCCTGGATGAAGCCCGAGCCGTCCAATTCATTTATTACAGTATTTGGATACTTTGATTTTGCATTTTCACGTAATTCGTTCCAAATTTTAACTGTACGAATACCTTGGAATGCGTTTAATTCTTCTTTTAGATTTTTAAATTCTTGACTTTCCATAACATTAATTTTTAATAGGTGAATTTTTACGTGTTCGTTTTACAGATTTCATTCTTTGTTTTTTAAGATAATCACGAGCATTTTCAAAAGCAGAACAAAACAGTGTGGATTTGAATTTAGTTTCTTTAACTAAATACATAAATTTTCCTGTTTTTGAATCCACTATTTCATAAATATGCGCCGTGAAATTACCCGTCTTTGAAATTAATAAGGTTGTCATAGGCGTAAATTTAGGTTATTTAACGTTACCACAGCCCAAATTAGCCACTTTCAGCCCAAAGATAATAAAATATACCTACCGGACAAAATAGTGGCTAAAATAGCCTTACAATACGTTTCATTTTTCAATAATTTTTAAGGTTGATAATCAAGAATAATCCAAATGATTAAGAGAATACCCATAATCAAAATAAAATACAGACCTGCTTTGATTTCTTTAAAGAGTTCCTCATTTGCAAAATAAATTGCACGAATAAGACGGATTAATTTTTTCATAATTTATCTCTTTTTAAGTTTCATAATAGATTTACGATCAATATAAATAGTTCCATACATATTACGAATAAGATCATTAAGAAAAAAAGAACACCTATCTCCAAAAGTCACATTATCCGAAGTATAAAGTAACTTTGCTTCCTTTAATGCTTTTTCAAGGGCATCGTTCCAACCTTTTTTGTAATCTTCACTATGATTCATAATTCAATTTTTGTTAATTTATTTTCATAAAGAATTTCTTCCGGTAAATAAGCAAGTAGCTTATTATATTCTTCAATCAATTCGACAATCCATTCGTAATCTTGAATAGTTTCCATGTTATCAAGATAAGGACTAAAACAGTAATACATCGTTTCCAATACGGAAATAATTACATCAATAGGAATTGCAATGTGTGTCATAATCAAAATGTTTTATCAGCAATCACATAAAAATGGAGCATAACAATAAGCATAATCCAGTACAATAAAATCATTATTGCACTTACATAGAAATATGCCTGATAAAAAATATTCTGAAATCTTTTTCGCATCATTTTTAGTTCTTTTGGAGTTGAAACATCAAAACTTTGGAGTATTCGTTATTTAATTCATCCCAAAAGTCGTGTCCTTCAGGTGATTTTGACCATAAGAATCCAGCATCAATTTCGGTAACGGTAAATTCACGGACACCAATCACTACAAGTAACCGGAACATAGGATTATTTTCTATGTTCTTTTTGAACTGTTCCAAAACCCCACGGGATTCAAGGAATTCTGCAAGTTCAGTTGCAAGGATAATTGTTACATTCATTTTTCTTTGATTTTTAATCTCTGACCATTATTGGTCATTGAAGCCTGTCGGGGAATCGAACCCCGTGCGAATCAACCGTTCAGGCTAACCACGTTATTTAAAAATCAAAGAAAAATCAATCCATTCGTTGTTCCGTATTGTACCAATCACAATTCATACAATCAAAATTGTTTCGGCAAGAATTGCAGGGAATAGCATCAAAATCGGGTTTCGATGGACGTTGAACAACAGGTTCTTTTGGCATTTCGATTTCTGTATACCATCTTTTCGTACTGATTTCCTGATACCAAGGGTTTCCTTTCGTACCATACATACGAAATTGACGACCTGCACGTGTGACTAATTTCCCACCGTTATATTCCTCTTTTCGATAGTCTTTATAATCCCACGATTTCGTGAGATTATTCCATACGTAATCGTCGTAGTAATTATAATAAGACTTCTTTTTCTCCGGTACGTGTGGGTAACGTTCGGTAAGTGTGATGGCAATATCCCAACAGAAATTAATGCAGTTGGAGAGTTCGTCAATATCGGTACATTCGTTATCGGAATGTGGGTAGTAATAACCACAACTCATATTCACGCAACTGATTCCGATGCCGTTATCAACCAGAGTTTCAACGTCGGTCATCATTCCGTTTTCGGGTTTATATCCGTAATTCTTTGCAATCTTCATTACATCTTTACGGAACTTTGTTGAACAGATATCACGGTAGAAAATCTTTGTAATAAGATCACCAGCACCTTTCCGGTCTGGTTGAACTACCCATAAACAATCGGTAAAGAAATCCATATCTGCTTTGGAGGAACCTTGACAACCTGTTTCTTCTTCAACGAACCAAGCTACTTTGCAGTATGCAAGTTTTTCAAGCATATTCAAACAAACGAATATCCCATTTTTGTCGTCAGCACCAATGCCTGTTGAATGTTTGGTATGTTTGGAAAACCCAAATAAAATACCTTTGTGTTCAATAACGTCGAAACCGTGTTTCAACGGTGTATGCACTTCGTCCAAGTGAGCAACGAAGCACGGATATTTAGAATAAACACCTTTGGTGATATACATATTTCCTTTTTTATCTTCTTGAACCACGCAAGTTGATTTGAAAGGTTCAGTACTAAGTATCTCATAGAGATACATTTTCAATTCATCTTCCTGACCGGATTTTGAATTGATTTTATACATTGATTTTAAAATTTCTAATTCCATAATTCAATTTTTAAGATATTATATTGGTTCAAAATAATAAATATTCCCGTTGACGTTACCAGCGAATAATCCACCGGTGTCACGACCATCGGTATAACGCCTGTTCCCATAACGGGAATAATACAAGACAGCGTTAGAAAGACTAATATAGTTCCCTGTTCTTGCATCTGTCACTCTACAGTCAGGACAATAGTGAGCACCTTCAATTTCAATCATTTCGTGTTCAACGAAAGAAGAACCACAACGATTGCATTCCAATTTCTTTTCAAACATTGCACAGGTTTCTTGCATAAACCATTTTCCTACGTTCCTTGCCCAAAGAATATTGTCGTCTGCCGAAATGAACGTATCCATATACGGACGACGACCACTTTGTGTCCAATTAGGTACTTCAACAAAATCTGCATGATCAGTTTCCGTACCGTTGGTGATGGCATTTGAACAGGAATCCTGTGAAATCTTGTGCCACCAACCTTGATTTTCAGCATAAGTTTTCATATGTTCCTGATGGGTATCTGAACCGTAAATACGATCCATCAGCGTAACCGTATTCCCTGATTTGGTTTTCACATTGTCCCAAATCAAGGCACGACTACGAAGTTCACCTTGTTGAGACAGAATATACGCAATACGTGGTTTCCATTGGTTGTAGTGCCAAGCACCTTCTTTACAAGAAAATGATGACTCCGGACGCATACAGGAAGAATCTAACGAACCATTATCTTCGTCTCTGTAGGTTTCAATATCATAAATATCAGATGGCGAATTCGAAATTTGAATTACGTCCGTGCAAATTGAAGCACGGACCTGATTTGAAAGTTGTTCACAGTAATGCAAGAAGATCTTTTTGTGAAGATCATTACTTGCGTCATACAGGTAACTCCCACCATTAGGAAAATACAAGTGCAAATACTTGGAAGAAAGCATCTTTACCATCCTTCCAATTTTGATTACGCTACGCCCCTCACGTGCCCACCGATTATTCGGCAGAATAATCTGATTTTCAGGGTGAGGATGAAATGATATTTCCCCATCCCTCAGATCAAAAAAATTGCCGGTAAAATTTATCTCGGCATACACTTCATAGCCGTCAGCACGTTGGTTTCGTATGTCAAGTTCAAGCCGAAGGTCATAATATTCACCTTCATGTTTAATTGTTCTACGGTTGACTAATGTATTAGTCAATCTTTCTGACAAAATTAATTCCATTTTTCTTTGATTTTTGATTCTAAGCAATATTGCTTATTGCAGTCGGTAGCAGAATCGAACTACTCTTTTCAGGCTGAAGACCTGACGTCCTAACCGATAGACGAACCGACCTAAGTTTTTCATTTTTGAGGTTTTCATTTACTGTAATTGAACCCTGCCGTTCTTCGATGAAACGGCTTGTTCCATATATTCAATTTTATTTTAAGATTTCAATTACATACGGCATGAAACAGCCGTCAAAGTATTTTTTTTGGTAATGTTTACCAAGAAAATGAAAGTTATTTTTCGCTTCATAAACGTATGTAGCGACAGTAGTTTTTGGAGAATACAACAGACCGACACGTTTGCCGGTCTCACGATGTAGTTTTACGAATCCTGCCTTCTCCATTTCCCGGAGCAGGGGGATATTCGTAACAATTTTGTAATTATTCATTTTTCACCGTATTTTTCAGTAAAAACAGAATTAGGCAAAAACATTGAATCTTCGATTTTGTCATACGACCAATCGGGATGTTCCTTTGCAATTTTTTCAACGTACCACGAATCCGATCCTTCAACGGGGTGAACAGTACAACCTGCGAACAGGACTACCAGCAATATGAAAGCCAATTTTTTCATTTTGTCCGCACTTTAAATTTACGAACTTCATACATATTCAAATCAATTTCGGATTGGTACAAACCACCAGTACCATCTTCAAGGAGAACTAAATCCTTTTTAGGATATTCCATTCTTACACGTGTTACGATGTGGTCAATATTCTTATTGACCAACATTTTTACAATTTTTACATTTTTCATTTTTCTTTGATTTTTAATTTCTGAGTAACGACACTCATTGAAGCCTGACGTGGAATCGAACCACGATGTTTGTTACCTGTTCAGGCTTTCCACGTATTTATTAAAAATCAAAGAGTTCATCAGGAGTGGCACGTTTCATTATTTGGAAACGGGGTTCGATAAACCCATTTTCCAATTTTTTACCGTGATTCATTCCATCGGTGTACTGACCTACCAAATATTCGAACATATTTAAGGCGTGTTCCCGGTCAAGATTGTTTGCTTTGACTTCATTCTTAATGGAGTCAAAAATCATAAATGTATTTTCCATAGTATTCAATTTTTATTTGATTAAATTCATTGCTTCATTGAAAGCACCCGAACCAGTCCAGGTATAGAATAGTCTTCCGTTACTTTTACGGATATAAATACGGTCAATAAGACGTGGATTTGCAGTTTTTCCAAGATACACGACCAATGCCTGAATATTGGTCGAACCTTGGAATAGGCGGATCAATGATCCCCGATGTTCTGTTGAATAAATCAATGTAGGTGTATTCATTTTATTCCTGCAATTTGTTTGAGTTCAATTTTGATACGTTTCGCAACATCACCACGCCAAGTTGTAGCGTTCGACAGAAAATATAGGATGATTGTTTTCGCATCATCCATAAAGTACATTGAATTCATATCAACCAGGCTATTCATTGCCTGAAGATAAGGGACAGCCCCGAAATACGGTTTAGTCCAATTTTGCCGAATTTCAGCGGCAATCTGATAAATTGGTCGGTTCATTTTTCTTTGATTTTTTAAAAGTTAATACGGACAAATTTTCACCAATTTGTTTCGTCGCAATTTTCAGCGACTCATCAGCGTATTTTCTATGAATATAGTGTTCATTGGTTCATTAGTGATTTCCAGGCAGGATAAAAAACAAAAAAACCGGACGGCTAAAAAACCGTCCGGTATAATTCAGTAAAAACCTACTTTGCGACGTACCTTTCGCCGTCCTTGCGAGCACGACCGGCGAGGTATTGTTTGGCATGAGCTTCAGCATCCAGGTCTTCTGGATACTCGGCTACGAATGCAGCCGTGAGGTCGGCGAGTGTGCATCCACCCTCCGCGAGTAAATCGTCGGTGATTTGCCGTTTTGTCTTCCGGCCGTTCGTGGCGGTCCGGCCGTTCGTGGCGGAGGGGACCTTTGCGTTTTTGGTAACAGGGGGAAGCGTGGTCCGGATGATGGTCCACAAACCGGCAAAAGTTTCGAATTCGCCGTTCATTAACTGATCGGTCAATTCGGCTACTTTTGCAGCGACTTCGGCTTTTTCGGCTTCCTTTGCGGCTTTCTTAGCAGCCTCGGCAGCCGCTAATTTTGCCAGCTTTTCCTCGTTAGCCGCAACGAGGGCGAGGCGACTAACTTCCTTAAAGTTACCGGCTGCGATGGCTTCGACGATCAATTCTTTTGTGTCCTTAACTGCGACAGGAGCCTCATTGGAGGCTGCAACCGTCTGTTCTACTTTCTTTGTCATAATTTAACATAATTTAAAAGGTTAGTGCTCCATTCGCACAACACAAATATACGGCGACATTTCGGGAATTGTACCTTAAAAAGTATGTTAAAGAACATAAAAACGTTATTTATAATTGGTTTAAATAACGTTAAAATAAATAGGTTTATTTAACATAATTATATTCTATTATAAGGCAATTTAAGCGTATAAAATAGTATGGCAATATAAATATACACAATATAGGGTAAAAATAGTTTGTAGGGCATTTCAGGTATAAAAATGGGGGCATAGGGTCCCCTCGTTGCACCCTGCAAATTACCAAACCAAACCAAACCGGACTAACTATGTAACATAATGAAACCCAGGCCGTTACAACTATCGTGCCACAATATGCGAATATAGGTCACTGAATGTTAAAGAATGTTAAAATCGGCGGAAATTGGCTGGATTTGGGTGGCTTGAACCCCTCTAAAATCATAATCATTTTTTCATACTTTTTGTAGAACCCAATATTTATAGGCTTCCCAATTAAAAATCATAACTATTTTTTTAAAGATTTACTAAAACCTGACAAAATCACGAATACTTTTTCATACTTTTCATAGAATCTGACATATTCATTTTTTAAAGAATACTTCCATACTTATTAATAAGGGTATATATAGTATTTAGAAATGGTATTCATTTATATTTTTCATAGATTATTATATGATTTTTTATTGATTTTATAGATTCATAATAAAATTCTAAAAATTTTTTTAATGAATTAGTAGAATTTGACATTCATATAGATATTCTTTAAGTATTAATATGTTTGGTAGGTTACGGATTGTAAGTGAATTATGTTGATAAGTATTAAATTAAAAGTAGCGCCCATTAGCCAAAGTTAAAAACTGTAAGTGAATATGTTTTTTATAGAATTATTCATAAATAGGGGTATGAATAAAAATATGAAAATATTTTATGAAGATTTCGCAGAATTTGGCAATTCATAAAATAGAAATAATAGAATATTCCAACCAGAATAGGAATACCCATTAAATAGAAAATTTAATTTGTATT
>DAOOBP010000026.1:0-4127 GCA_035407925.1 Salinivirgaceae bacterium | reverse complement strand
GGAATGGTTGATGAGACAGGTTGTTCGATGTAGTCATGGAAATGGAAAATATTTGGCGTAACCCTACGGGTTACTATAAATTGTATATTTTTATGTTGTTTTAAAACTTAATGAATTATGGCACGTAGCCGAACCATACGTTTACCGGAACCGGATTTCTTACCTGCCACCAAGCAGAAGAATCTTGACCCTACATATAAGCCGAGGTATGACAGAATGATTTTCTTTTTGGCTTTGTTAGGATTGACCGAAGAACAGATGGGTCAGGTTCTGCACGTGAACAGTAAGGTTATACTGAATTGGCGCAATAAGCATCCTTCGTTTAACGAAGCTATTCTTAAAGGCAAGGAAGAAGCCGACGCACGTGTGGCTCATTCACTTTATCAAGCCGCCATTGGTTACAAGTGTAAAAAGAAAACCGTTTTGACCAACCGTGTAAAGGAATACGATAAACGGGGCAGGGTTATTAAAGAATGGACAGAACCTTTGATTGTTGAAACCGAAGAACAACTTCCACCAAATGTTACGGCAGCCGTAAAGTGGTTACAAGCCCGTCAACCCGAAAGGTGGAGTGATCGTATTAAAATAGACGCACGGTTTAACGTTGACCACAGCCTTGATTTAACGGAATTTTCGGTCGAAGAACTTGAAATGCTTAATAAGTTAAGCGAACGCCGCCGGGAAGTTAATAAAATCGAAGAATCAGAATACGTAGAACAATGAATGCCGAAGTAGCCGAACAAGTACGTAAACGCCGTTTGGTCAGTCCAAGGGATATAAACCGACCCGTCGAAGGGATCGACCAAGCCAAGTTTGCCAAAATTTTAGGCAACCCGTTAGGTATTCAAAAGGAATTGAATAACCGTTCGTTGTTTCATTTTTTACAATGGGCGTGGCCTGAAGTAAGCACTCAGCCATTTGTACCGAATTGGCATATTGAATATTTGTGTCACGAACTTGAAGCAATAGCTCAGCGTGTAGGTAATAAAGAACGTAAAAAATATGATTTATTGATTAACGTGCCTCCGGGTTCTACCAAAACGCTACTATGTTCTATTATTTTTCCGGTTTGGTGTTGGACACGTTGGTATTGGATGCGGTTTATTACCGCATCGTATTCGGCTACACTTTCGTTGGAATCAGCCGAATATAGCCGTGACCTTATTAAATCGGCACGGTTTAAGGAACTTTACCCCGAACTTGATATTAAAACTGACAAGGATACAAAAGCTAATTATAAAATCGTATTAAAGGAGAAAAGTCGAATATCGGAGTTTCATACCCGTGAACGTCCCGGTGGGAATCGTTACACTACTTCGGTAGGCGGTACGTTGACAGGTTTCCACGCCGACATCATTATATGGGACGATGCATTGAATCCCCAACAGGCATCTTCGGACAAGGAATTGGAAATAGCAAATCATTGGATTGACCAAACGCTTTCTACCCGTAAGACGAATAAGGATATTTCTGTAACGATCGGTATCATGCAGCGTTTGCATCAGAACGACCCATCAGGTCACTTGTTGGATAAACAAAAGGATAATTTACGTCATATCTGTATTCCGGGTGAGATTGAACACTTTGCAAAGCAGGTAAAGCCCAAAGAACTTATTAAGTATTATATTAATGGTATGTTTGACGTAAATCGTATGCCTTGGTCTGTTTTAAAGGAACTTGAAGCCGACTTGGGACAATACGGGTACGCAGGGCAAATAGGACAGAACCCGTCGCCTCCGGGTGGTGGTATGTTCAAGATTGAGTCGTTTCAGATGACTTCCCAAATATTTGCCGATACCGACATTGTACGTACCGTCAGATATTGGGATAAGGCAGGTACGGCAGGTGGAACGGGGGCATATACGGCAGGTGTGAAGATGAGCCGTTTAAAAAATGGTATGTTTTTGGTAGAGGACGTAAAACGTGGACGGTGGAGTTCCGAGCATCGTGAGAGAATCATACAGCAAACTGCCGAAGCCGACGGTAAGAAGGTACACGTAGTCGTAGAACAAGAGCCGGGAAGCGGTGGCAAAGAGAGTGCCGAGAATACGATACGTAACCTTGCCGGTTGGTTGGTAGAACGTGACAAGCCTACCGGAGATAAAGCCTTACGTGCCGACCCGTTAAGCGTACAGGTAAATAACGGTAACGTGATGTTACGTGTAGCTGATTGGAATAAGTTGTATAAAGAGGAATTTGAACTTTTTCCAAATTCCACGTACAAAGATCAGGTTGATGCAAGTAGTGGGGCTTTCAACTTTTTAATTCGTAAAAAGGATGCAAGGAGGATAACTTAATGGAACAGAAAAACGAACAACAAGAATTGATGCGTAAAGTGCAGGTATTTTCAGAAGTACTTGGCAGATTTCAGTTTTTTTCAAATCTTGGACTTGATTCTTATGATGGTAGTCGTGATATTTATAAAGCATTAGGTTATCCAAAAGAAATTACTTGGCAAAATTATTGGGCAAGGTACGGACGACAGGATATTGCCAAGGCTATTATTGACCGTCCTGTGAAAGCGTCTTGGAAAGGTGATATTGATGTTATTGAAACAGTAGAAGATTCATTAACACCTTTTGAAAAGGCTTGGGCTAATATTTACACACGATTAAAATTAAAGTCAATTTTTATCCGTGCTGATAAACTTACAGGTATTGGTCGTTATTCTGTATTGTTTCTTGGACTTAATGATACAACAAATACTGAAAATCTTATAAAACCTGTACAGAAAAAAGACGGGTTAAAATTATTGTATGTCAAAGCCTTGTCGGAACAGACAGCACAGATAGCCACATTTGAGGAAAATGCAAGTAGTGAACGATACGGATTACCGTTGATTTATAATGTGATGATTCGTAGTGGTGAAAATACTAAAACTGTTAAGGTACATTATTCACGTATTGTACATTTGTTGGAAGAGCCTATTGATGATGAAATTTATGGAACCCCACGCCTACAAGCGGTTTATAATCGGTTGATAGACTTGGAAAAGTTGATTGGCGGTGATGCTGAAATGTTCTGGCGTGGAGCAAGACCTGGATACACGGGTGAGGTTTCACCGGATTATCAGATGACTCCTGAAATGTTATCTGATTTAAAAACTCAGATTGATGAATTTGAGAATAATTTAAGGCGTATCCTTATCAATGAAGGTGTGAAATATGATGCTTTGGCACAACAGATAGCCGACCCGTTGAGTCATGTTGATGCACAAATGCAGATGATTTCAGCCGTAACAGGTATTCCAAAACGTATTCTTACAGGTTCTGAGCGTGGAGAATTAAGTTCTGCACAAGACAAATTGGAATGGATTTCTTACGTAACTTCTCGTCGTGAGGAACAGAACGAGCCAAATATTCTTCGTCCTTTCATAGATAAGTGCATCGAGATAGGTGTACTGCCAAAGCCCTCAAACCCATATATGGTCAGATGGGATAAGTTGTTTAGTCTCTCGGATAAGGAAAAGGTGGATATTGGCCATACGAGGGCTTTGGCTATGAAAGAATTTTCAATGGGTTCAATAGAAGAGTATGTAACACTTGATTTGTTCTTAAAGCATTTTATTAACTTTGATGAGGTACAGATTGAAGAAATTATTACTAATCGTAAACGAGCCATTGAAGAAGAAGAAGAATTGACAAAGGATGAAGAAGAAATGATGATGCCTGAAAGTGATGGTGAAGCTCGTAAATCGGCTTCTGATGCACAAGGTAAAGCACAAAATCCAAATCCTGTGAGTGGTGTACGTAGAGTTAGTCAAATATTAAAATAGTGAAAAATAAAAATGAATGAGCTATGAGTATCAAAACAACATTGGAACAAATTGGTGCTGCGGCACAGAAGTTGAAAAATGAGGCTACAGCCGGTGGATCTCAAATGCACTATATCGGTGACGCCATTGGTGATCTGGTAGAGGTGACCGAACAAATCCACAGTCAAATGGAGAATGGAAGTGTATCCGATGATGAGCTTGCGGCCATACAGGGAGCCAATTCCCCGAATGCTACCAATTCATTTGCTACAATGAATGATCTTTCAGATATAAGTGGATTAAGCATCCAGTCAGCAGTTGTCGTTGAAACTACAAGCAACGCAAAGACAAATGGGGCGGCACTTATTGCAGC
>DAOOBP010000025.1:0-25447 GCA_035407925.1 Salinivirgaceae bacterium | reverse complement strand
GTACTGCCTTATCAAGCGTAACAACCCTTTGGTATTGAAGTCGCCATTGTAAAGCGTTTGAAATTGTCAAATATCCTTGAGCCGGAGGTGTTTTTAGAATTTGTTTTGCCAACTGATTTAGAGTTATTTCATCAGCTGGGATATTTTTATCGTTCAGGTATGCTACAATATCTTCAACGTTAGCCTTATCCTTAACCATTTCACGTAAACGATAGGTTGTAGTATAATCGGCTGTCCGTTCTTTTGAAATAAATGAGCAACTAACAAAATCAAGTTTAGCTGTTTTTGTTTTGGGGTCATCTATTTTGTCATAAACAAAAACAAGTAGGTTGTATCCTAATCCAAAAATCTTTTGTTTAGCATCTTTAAACGGACAAGATGATTGTGGTTGCTTTATTGAAGTAACCTTAATATCTGTAAGTATATCGTCAGATGGCAAATCAATTCCATGCGCAGATGAACCAATAGTTGTTTCGTATTTTGAGTTTAATTGTTCTTGAAATTTATGTTCAATATGTGTTCCAACTGCTTTCCCATCAGTTACCCCAAAAAGTGATTTATTTTGAATTTTCGATTCGGCAATGCAAAAGGCTTTGGCTTCAGCTTTAAGTTTTTTTATTGTCAGCTTTCCTTTCATTTTAATTACTTGTAATTTGGTTTACAAATTTAATCATTTTTCCTGTTATTTGGCACGCTGTCGGTTTTTAGCATAAGGCACAATGTAACGTTTACGAAACAAATATAAAAGACTTAAATGAATAACCGTATATTTACCTATATTTATAGAACAGAAAAATCTTTTTCAATACCACATAGATACATAGAAAATATAGTTAATTGTAACCCTAACTCTTTCAAATTACCTGTCTGTAGCTTGTATATGTCTTGTTATGAGCTTGTTATTGAGAAGAATAGACAATCTAATTAAGTGGTCTGTTTTTTACATGTAATAGTCTTAAAATCAAAATATTATATTAAAATCAATCACCTAAATTAGCGGAGTTAGGGTTGTAAAGGAAATATCAATACAAGTGTAGCTATTTTACCTTACATAAAAAAACTATGTGACTATGTGGTTATTAATTAAGTAAGTAAGGTATTCATGCATATATTCATTTTAATCTTTGTCATGTACTAAAATACAAACTAACTAATTTCTCTTGTAACTTTTAACGTACTCTTTCAAAAACGAGTCGATTTTATCTCTGTCGATACCCAGTTCTGTGGTTATAGCGGAATATGCTCCCTCTTTGGTGTCGGGATAATTGAAAAGAGCAATAACTTTCTTATAGCCCCCCAGCTTAAAAGCATAATCGATAAATATAGCGCCAATAGTGTAAAATGGATTGGTCTTATTTTCAACTATTTTATCCAATTCATCGAAGTCGGACAAATCAACCTCTGCGCTGGAAGCGATAATCGTTTGTAATTGGTCAACATGAAAATCAAATTTTTCTCCAAAAGTGCCTCCGTAATATGTCGCTATTCCTTCGTGGAACAGTGATGGAGCACACGGGAATTTTGTTTTAAAAACCGAATGTACAATCTCGTGTTGGTGGTCTTCACGACAAGAGACAATAATGTTTTGGTTGCTTAAATAATATCCTGCATTCTTTGAAGCGCTACTCATAAGTGAGTAGTCGAATCCAATAAAACTATTCGCCTCATCGAGAGTTTTGCCGATAATATAGGTTATTTTATTTTTAGACTGAAAGTCGTATTGGTTTAATAGATTCGCGTAAAAGTTTTCCGTTGCTTTCACTCTCTCTGTATTGAAATCGTAATCTGTCGGATAGAAATAGTCAAAATGCATTGTGGAGTAGTGTTTGAGCATTGATTTTGCAACAAAGAAGTGATTGTATAGTTTGTAACCAGCGCTCTCTTTTTTTGAATAGATGCTGAATACTCCTAAAATGTTCTTACTCGTACTATCTGATTGAAGAACAAGGCTTTTAATTCGGATAAAACCATTCTCCATTTTTCTGATATCGAACGTCACTAATTCTCCATAAATATATACTGGAACATCTGATGACAGATTATACATTATTAAATCAGAATAGCCATTTTTAAGCTCCTCTTCATTCCAATATTTTAGGGTTAAGGATTTGTTTTTTGTGATAAAACTTTTTATACAATCTTCAACATACGATTTCCATAACTCTCTAACTGAACATATTTCATCATCTTTTGAATTTAAAATTTCGGAGCTAAATGATATTTCCTGTCCAAACAGCGAGAAATTTATTAGAAGTAGAATAAAGAAGAGAGTTTTTTTCATTGTTATTAGGTTTATACTAAGTTGTCTTTTATTGTATAATTTCGGATTTCGCATTTTTTTAATTCCGAAATCCGCCTTCCGCTCCGCACTGAGCATAGCCGAAGTGAAATCAGAAATTTTTACTAAGTACATGACAAAAATTTAAAGAAAAACTGTATGCTTCTGACAGCAAGGCATTTAGAGGTCATGTTATGAATGCACCGCATCGTTCATGCGGGCAACGTTTTTAACGTAGAGACACAATGCATTGTGTCTCTACCACCAGTAACACAGGCGTATTGTACAGACGCAATGCATTGCGTCTCTACACCCAAAACCTCAACGCCACCACATACCATTAATTGTTTTTTGTCATGTACTAAAAAATTTTATTTAGTTTTATAATTGAACGCAACTTGGTATTAGAATATCGAAAATTCAACTTCGTTAAATTAATGTTACTGAATAATCTATCGAACAAAGATACGAAACTTATGAGTGCAAAAAAGTGAAAGTGTACAAAATTAGGTAGAGCAAGAAACTGTCAAAACACAAATCGCTTCACTCCAAAATCTTTTTCAAAACACAAAACTTCTCTTTTGTGATACTATAAAACTTTCATAATTAACTTCTCTTTATCTGAAAAAGAAGTATCTTTGTGCAAAGATTTCACAACACTTCGGAAAACTAAAATTAATTCAATTCTTAGTAGAAACATTAAAAAAACTGCTTACAATTAAATAAACCAAACCACTAACACAGAAACATAAAAATATATGCTTTTTAATACGATAGAGTATCTCCTCTTTTTACCGATAGTGGTAATTACTTACTTTCTGATTCCCCATAAGTTTAGATGGATTTTGCTTCTTGCAGCAAGCTATTTCTTTTACATGAGTTGGAAGGTCGAGTATCTGTTTTTAATAATAATATCAACGTTAGTAGGCTATCTTAGTGGCGTTTTGATGGAAAAATACCCCGATAAAAAATCAAAATTGCTACTTCTTATATTTAATCTTTGTGTAAACTTGGGGTTACTTTTTTTCTTCAAATACTTCAATTTTGTTGCGGAAAACTTAAACCTGCTTTTTGATAAGTTAGAGGTTGGCAGAAATATTCCACTGATGAATTTTTTATTGCCGGTTGGGATTTCGTTCTATACTTTTCAGACTCTTAGCTATTCCATAGATGTTTATTTTGGACGACAAAAAGCTGAAAAACATTTAGGATATTTTGCCCTGTATGTCTCATTTTTTCCACAGCTTGTAGCCGGACCGATTGAGCGTTTCTCCAGACTTGCACCACAGCTTAAAGCAAAACACGAATTTACATACGACAATTTATCTAATGGATTACGGCTTATTCTCTACGGTTTGTTTATTAAGATGGTTATTGCAGATAATTTAGCCGGAATTGTTGACAAGATATATGCTAATCCAAACAACTATTCATCATTTGATATCCTGACAGGAATTATTTTCTATTCCTTCCAGATTTACAGCGATTTTTATGGATACTCCGTTATTGCCATTGGAAGTGCAAAAATAATGGGTGTAAATCTTATGAATAACTTTAAAACACCTTATTTAGCAAAAAACATAGCCGAGTTTTGGCAACGATGGCATATTTCGCTATCTACGTGGTTTAGAGATTATTTATACTATCCACTTGGAGGCAATCGGGTTAAAAAAAACCGGTGGGCTATTAATATCCTGATTGTTTTCGTAGTCAGTGGGATTTGGCACGGTGCTAATTGGACATTTCTGATTTGGGGAGCATTGTTTGGCATTTTATACATACTTGAGAAGATTGTAAACTCGACATTTAATTTAGAAAAAGAACACAAGCCGTACTCTCTGTGGCATATACTCCTGTCAATCAAAACATTTGGGATAGTCACTTTAATATGGGTATTCTTTAGAAGTCAGTCTTTCGGCGAAGCAATTAATATTTTCACTTTGCTGTTTTCAGGGACAGGACAAACAGCTGAAGCACTGACAATTCCGGGTTATGTTTGGTTTTGGTTGACGATTTTTATCGTTACAGACATCTTGCTTTATAATAAACGCTTTGATTCGTGGTTGGCAAACATACCTCTTGTTGGAAGATGGGTAATTTACGGCATTTTTATCTTTAGTATAATTGTTCATGCAGGGGTAGAAAATTTTCCTTTTATTTATTTCCAATTCTAAATGATAAGACATGTGTAAAAAAATACTATTTAAGATATTTCTCCTATCCGTAACTGTAGTAATCATAAGCTTTATATACAACAAATGGTTTTATGAGTCTGATGTCCAAAAACATTCTGATATAATAAATTTGGTTAGAGATATTCCAAATGATGCAGATATTATTTACATAGGCGAGTCGTCGAATATCTCTTTTCGTGGAGATGATATAGATAAAAGACCCATTTCTGCATTTGTCGGAGATTTTTTTCCAAAATTAAACACTTACGACATTACAAAGCCTGCAAGTCACGCGGGTATTTACAAGATTTTATTAGCTAATATTCCTACAGACAACCAAGTTAAGACCATTATAGTTACCCTAAACCTGCGTTCATTTAATGCAACATGGATATATTCTAATCTTGAAACACCGTTGCAAAAAAGTTTAGTTCTTATCAAGCCCTATCCTCCATTGTTCAATCGATTTTTATTGTCATTCAAAGGATATGATATAAAATCAGAGAGCGAACGAGAACAACAGTATAAAAAGAAGTGGAAGAGCGATAAATTCAAATTGCCATATGAGTTTCAATTTAAAAACGTAATTGAATGGGATTATTGGATGGCAAATTCTGGCATAAAAGATAGTGTTGGAAACATTGACTACAAACAAACTGAATTGGCTTGCCACTATATTAAAACCTATGGTTTTCAGATAGATACCACAAATAATCCCAGAATTGAGGATTTTAATAAAATTATAAAATTAGCTAAAAAAAGAGGTTGGAACCTTGTTTTTAATCTATTAGCTGAAAACACCGAAAAAGCAAAGAAATTGGTTGGAGATGATTTAATTTACATGATAAATGAGAATGCTAACATCTTAGAAAACTACTTTCAAAACAGGGGTGTTAGAGTTGTTAATAATTTAAACGCAGTTGAAGATGAACAGTTTATCGACCAAGATTGGACTACAGAACATTATGCAGAGAAAGGGAGAAAAACAGTTGCAAAAAACGTTTCTGAAGCATTAAAAACTTGGCATAATGACTTTTACGTGGAAGCAGATTTCAGTGCGACTTACCAAACAGATTTCTTCAACAATTGCGATAATAAAAATGTTATTTGGGGTCAAATGCATACAATAACTACAGAGCTAGCTTATTCTGGCAAAAAATCGTCACGAACTGGTGCGGGCAACGATTTCAGTATTACATTAGAGTATCCTCTAAAAGTTATACCAGATAGCTTAAAACAAAACATTGCGATTGAATTGATGTTAAATCAAGCATCTTCAAATCATAACGCAAAATTGGTTATGGAAGCATACGGAACAGATTTTAGACCATATTGGATTGGATTGGATTTAAAAAATGATATCCATGAAGTTAATAAATGGGTAAAGTACAATAAAAACATCACAATCCCTGACAGCATCAAGCAAGCCGATTTAATAAAAATTTATATTTTTAATCCCACTCGAGAAAAGATATATATAGATGATTTTAGAGTAGTAGTTGAAAACAGATAAAGGGCTGAAATCTAAACTTCAACTCTAAGGCAAAGCGCAATGTTGGATACGTCCATACATCTTATACTTGCTTTATGTCATTGTTTGTTTTGTACAGTCTCTAATTTTAACACGAAGGCCAACTTATGTTAATAAACGTGATATTTAAGTAGGGTTCACTGAAAAAGTCTATGTTATTTTTGGATGTTGATTTGTGATTGGTGGTTGGTGAACGTTAACTAAATAACCATTAAGGAGTTAAGAAACATTTAGGAAAGAGTTCGTCTTTATTATATAGTTGATTTTTGAAGATTCATATTTTTGGATTAGCACTTGTTCTTTGTCCGTAGGACAATTCCTACTTCGGACTTCACTTCAACAAGCTCAGTGCGGAGCGGTCTTCTATTTGGGTTTTAACATAAATGCACGGATTTTTCGACAAATATTAGTAAAACCTTGCACTTAAATAAGGGGAAAACGTATATATCTTACTTAAAATCAAAGGAATAAGACTTTTTCAGTAGACCCTAAGTAGTACATTTACTCTACAATCACAATTTTCTCAGTAATTGTTCCCTTACTATTTGTGACACTAATTAAATAAAACCCATCTTTTAAGCCATTGAGTTCAATGATATTGCTAGTTGTAAAGGATTCTTTTACTAATATCCCTGAAATATTATAAATTCTGATATGAATATTTTCTAAATCATCAGCCAGATTACAATATAATGTCCCATTAACTTTTACAGGATTTGGGGAAAAAATCGCATCCGCATCCTTTTCAATAATTTCAGATTTAGAAGTTTTTTGAAATATATCATGTTCTTCTTCACCTTCAGTTGATAATGGATTATATGCGAAGTCATGTATTTTATAATCAGTTCCTGTATAATAAATTCTGTCATTCAAAGAATATATTCCGCTTAATGCCTCGACCTGACAATAATCTGTTTGATTGAGTTTTTCATAATTCCATCCACTACTATAGTACATATTATGGATGCAGTTATCTTCCCCGATATAATATATTTTACCTGTGGTTCTGTCTATTGTGAAATTTGTACCTGCTTTTACGTTAGAAGCTGAACTGTTTATAATAGCATCGCTCCAAATACTACCATTTCTGTATAGCAAACATAGCTGCTTATTAGAATTTATATAAAATATATTCTTTCCATTTAAACCAACTTCTAGCTCTGAATCGCCTCTAACATTGTTCCATTGGTTACTACAGACTTTGGCATAATGCCAACTTCCAGAACTGTAGTAAAGTCTATGTATTTTATAATCAGAGCCGACATAAAGTACACTTCCATCGTAGGCATTATACACGAGTCCACGACCAGAAATTGCTGTTATTGCAGAGCCATTTATTATAGCATCATACCAGGATCCTCCATTTTGATATAGTACACAAACCTTTCTATCAGAGTTTATGTAAAAAACACAGTTTCCATTTGGATTTGTTTCAAGTTCTGAATCACTCTTCACATTGTTCCACTGCGTTGAACATGCTTTTACGTAATCCCATTTATTTGTACTCGTATTGTAGCAGAGTTTATAAATTTTATAATCTGTTCCCACATAATAGACACTTTCATCAAATGGATTAAACACAAGTCCTAGTCCTGATATTGCTGCTATTGCTGATGAATTTAAAATGGCATCTTTCCAAACTTGACCTGCTTTATATAATGCACACACTTTTTGATTTGAATTAATGTAAAAAAGGTGGTTGGCATTTGTATTAAGTTCCAACTCGGAATCACTTTTTACATTATTCCACTGTTTTGGACTAGTTTGTTTTTCGACCCACCCAGAACTAGGTTTACATGATATAGTAAAAGCACCATCTGCCCATTCACCAGATCGCAATGATTCCCAATGATATAATTCAACTTGATTGTTAGATGCTGTTACTATATGTTTTGTGTGTAAATTACCTGTTTTTGTGTTATACCATTTTAGTTCGTATTTACAATTTACAGGTACTTCAATTTTTACCCTGTAATTATATGTAGCAGATTGATAGGGAGGACGATTTGAAAACCAATCAATTAAATAATTAGGGTAATTATTGAATAGATTTCTGAAATGAAAATTATAATCCTGAATCCATCCGTATATTGTTTTTGATGGTACGCTTTTCAGGTAATATAACCTAAATCCATTTTTGTGTTCTCTACAAGGGATATAGTTATCATTTATATCTGATAACAAATCTGAAAATGTACCTATACCTCTGTATTGATTCATTTGACTCCTTGGAATAACTACGCGATCTAATGACCATATGCTCGGCGGAGATAAGGCTCCATTAAATAACCCCGACTATAAACAAGAATGTAAGTCATATAAATTCGGGTCATCTTCTGTATAGTTAGTACTCCAACCAAATTCCCCATGTAAAACTGGTTTTGAAAACCTATCATAAAAATGATAGATATCATCAAACAGAGGTTCTTGAAAAGAAGAATTTGAATAATTCCATACATCATAATCTGTGTAATGATGGATCTGGGTAAAGTCCATATTTTGAAATAAGTCAGTTGCTGGGTGTGAATGAGAAGCAAATGCAGCCGTAACTAAATGGTCAAATGGATCAATTGAATTAATATAATTTTTCATATCAGTATGCCAATCAATGATTGCTTGGTCATAATTCGAAGGAGGAGGTGTTGAATAAAATACGTCAAATCTATCTGCTTCATCCATGAGTTCAAAAGCCAAAATATTTGTGGCATATCCCCAACGAGAAAGACTATACCGTATAAATCTGTACTGAATTTCTCTTGCAGTGGATTTTGAATAAAATTCATAAGGTGTAAAACAATCTCCTTTCGTATCAGGATATACTGGACTATTTGAAGGATTAATATTAATATTAAAAGGATTATATCCAGACCATGCATTATGACAATATCCAGAGTCGCCAAAAGAAGAATGAGCAAAAAGTGCTAATACAATATTAATATTTTTTGCACGCGCGTACTCAATTATTTCATCTAAACGCCATGAATCTCTTTGGTTAAAATATGAATAATAGTTAATATTTTGTTGAAAATCGTACCCCATTATGCTCAGTGAACCTATCTCATTCATTTCAAACCTAAAGAAATTTATTCCATTAGCTTGCATTTCATCAATAGCATCTTTTATTTCTTCTGTCCCTCTTGTGTTATTACCCCATCTTACTCCCTGATAATAAGGATAGTTGCCACCAATAGGAATATAGTTTGAATTATCATCATATCTTAGATATCGACTGTCTTTTATTTTTATAAATCCCTTGTTGTCATTTGGTATGCAATTAAAATAATAATATCCAGAATAATGTGTACCAGTATTATCTATAGCACATAAACGAAACGTCCACTGGCCAGCTCTATTTGGAGTAAAGCGGACTTTCCAATTGTTTGTTCCATCTAGTTCAATAATTTCAAGATCTGGAGAAGGAAAGGTGGCAAATGCTCCCTCATAGTAGAAAGCATCTTGATAAAAACAGTTATTTAAGTTATCTTTAAACTGGCAGTACATATGGATTTCATTCTTGTTATAGGGATTTGTGTATGAAGTAGACACATCAACATCTATTTCAATCATTTCAAACTTCCCTACGGATGAATTATTCATAGTTATGCTATTATAATAGCTTTGAGCCACAGAGCTTGCTGTATTTAATAGATGAACGCAAACTGCAAGAACTGAAATTTTAATAGTTGTTTTCATAATTGACATATTTTAGTTGTTTCATGTATGATAGTGTATAATTCGTGCGACTAATGTATGACGTTTGCGAATAAAAAACAACACCATTAGCTTTTTTATTTCAAAGTAAGGGTGTTTTTAATTTGAACAAAATCTTGGTTTTCTTGTATCATTGTAGTTAAAAATCAAATGCTTACATAATGAAAATAGATTAATCCAAAATCTTTTCCAAAACACAAAACTTCTCTTTTGTAATAAGAACGTATCTTGAGTTTGCCATATAAAGCACGCCATAAGCTATAAACAAGTTGTTTTTAATGGCAAAAAATGAGCTTCCGCTTTCGCCATTTGGCTATGATTGATTATAGCGCACCCAATCATATTTTGATATGTACATATCAAACGTTCCATAATTAAAAAATATCTATTCGGCTTTACTATTTACTATGGACTTATTTTAGTAAAATAAATTTTGATAAATTTAACATCTTCAAGTTAAGCTATAATATTGATTATACGATATTTATATATTTAATAGAGTTGAAAGCAGTAATTATGTAACAACAAATATTTGTCAAATAACCGATTTGCGATTAGTTTTGTAAGTAATATCATGAAATAAGAAATTTACAAATATGGAAAGAGTAGTAAGCGGTATTCGCCCAACAGGTAGGCTCCATTTGGGGAATTACTTCGGAGCAATGGTAAATTTTGTGAAAATGCAAGAGACAAACGACTGTATGTTTTTTATCGCAGACGTACATTCACTAACAACACACCCAAATCCGGTTGATTTACAAGGCAATGTGCGACAAACTTTGATAGAGTATTTAGCGTCGGGGCTTGATCCAGAGAAGGCAATCATATATGTACAAAGCGATGTGCCCGAAACATACGAGCTTTATTCATTGCTAAATATGATTGTTTATATTGGAGAACTTAATCGTACCACAAGTTTTAAGGATAAAGTAAGACAAAATCCCAACAATGTTAATGCAGGTTTGTTAACCTATCCTGTGTTAATGGCTGCCGATATTCTTATTCATCATGCGGCGAAAGTTCCTGTTGGCAAAGACCAGGAGCAGCATTTGGAGATGACACGAACCTTTGCAAGTAGATTTAACAATATCTATAAAGTTCAATATTTTAAAGAACCCACTGCATTTAATTTTGGTCATGAGTTAATAAAAATACCCGGTCTCGACGGGTCAGGAAAAATGGGAAAATCGGAAGGAAACGGAATTTTCTTAGCCGATGAGCCATCTGTGATACGCAAAAAAGTTATGAAAGCGGTTACCGACTCAGGTCCAACCGAGCCAAATTCGCCCGTTTCGGAAAGCGTAAACAATCTGTTCACAATAATGGATGTGGTTTCGGATAGTGAAACAGTTAAATTTTTCCGGGAATCATACGCAAATTGCACTATCAGGTATGGAGACCTGAAAAAGCAACTGGCAGAGGATATTATAAAATTTACAACACCTATTTATGAGCGAATGCAAGAGCTAAGCAGCAACGACGAGATGCTAAAAAGGACAGCCAGAATAGGAGCTGAGAAAGCGCGAGAGAGCGCTGCAAAAACAGTCAGGGAAGTAAGAGAAATTATGGGAATACGAACAATATAAAAAACATATTTCGATAAGCAGTTTTTAAACAATCATGTATGCTGTAAATTAAAAGAAATTAATAACTTTGGGAAATTCAAATCTATTTTAAATAACTTTTAAGGTTTTTTATGGTATTTAAGCACAGTTGTACTTGTTTTTAAAAGTACTTTTCAAGTTAAAACAAGCTCTGCATGAAAGATTTTTTATCGAGAAATAGAAAAAAGAACCTTGGTTCAAGGCTGATAACATATATTACTCTTGTAATTATCGTTGTGTTTATTCCAGTCTTAATCATTATTTCTAAAAAAACCAGTCACGAGACAATTGAAAATATCAAAAAAACAGTAGATGCAGTTTGCAGTGAAAATGCTTATAAAAGTCAAATAATATTTAAAGAGTGTCAGAGTACTGCCTATTTTTTAAAAAGCATCGTCGAGACACAAGAATATTTAGCTAAAGAAAAACGTACTGAATATTTAAAAAACAATATTGTTAGAGCTATGGTTAGTAACACGAATATCTCGGCAATATGGTGTGTGTTTCAGAACGAAGAAAGTTCAGTTGCTGTAGATACCAGCAATTCTGATAGTAATACTCTTCAAAATAGTTCCAACTTTGCTTTTTATCGTCTGAATAACAGGGTTGAAAAACTCACCGACAATTCAGAGTCTAAAATCCAAGAAATCACAGATAAAGTTATAAATAAAGTTAAAGCAAGTGGAACTGCTTATTTAAGTGACCCACGTTTAGAGTCTTATTCAAACAAAAACAGCGCTGAAAGTTTAGTAGCAAATTTAACAGTACCCATAGTTAAAAAGAGCACTTTCAAAGGTGTTGTAAGTGTCGATATATCCTTAGAAAGTTTAAAGAGTCTAATTAACAAAACAACACCCTTCCCAAATAGCTACGCTATGCTATTGTCTAACAATGGAACCATTGTACTTCACCCTGACGACAGCCAAAACGGTAGAAACATAACATATTTAGAACAGTTTAAAAATACAGAGCTTAACTTTTTAAAATATATAGAGGTAGGTAAACCCATCTCATTTATTACTGGTCAAAAAGAGAGTTATGTCACTATATGCCCTTTAATAATCAATGACGAAGTAGCTTCGTGGGCAATATGTTTAGTAACTCCATTAAACAATATTTTAAAAGGTAACAACGAATTTTTGATTTTCTCAACAGTTACTGTTGTTTTGGGACTTATATTAGCATTAATAGTTATATATTTGATAATAAAAAGAGTACTTTCTCCAACAAAGCAGATAATAAGTATTTTTGATAATTTTAGTCGAGGAGTATTTGATGAAAATCAAAAAATAACCTTAAAAACCAATGATGAACTCCATGCTATGACTTGCCTAATCAACCAATTGATTGACAACATGAACACTCTGTCCGAATTTGCGACAGAAATAAGCAAGGATAACTTAGACGCTGAATTTCAGCCATTTAGCGAGTCAGATACCATTGGTAGAGCCCTTGTTGATATTAGAGAAAACAAACGTCTTTCAAATAAAAAAGAGGCTGAGCAAAAGCTATCAGACGAGCGCAAACAGTGGTCAGCAATGGGTATAAACAGAGTGAGCGAAATCTTACGTCAGCACAGTCAAAGCATGAACCAGCTGACTTTTTCTGCATTGAAGTTTATTATGGAATATGTAGATGCAGTGCAAGGTGGGGTATATATAAAGAATGACGATACTGAGGACGATTTTTATTTTGAAATGAAGGCAGCAATTGCATTTGGCAGAGAAAAGATTGCAGAAGGCAAAATAAAACTTGAAGAGGGCTTGGTAGGTCGTTGTGCATCAGAAAAACTTACTATATATCTCACTGAGATTCCAGACAACTATCCCAGAATTAAATCAGGACTTGGTAATGCTACACCCAATGTAATTGTGGTTGTTCCTATGACAGTGAATGAAGAGGTTATAGGAGTTATAGAGTTAATCTCTTTCAAGGAATATGAAGAATTTGAAATCGAGTTTTTGGAGAAAATAGGCGATGATATGGCTACTACAGTGGCAAATGTAGTAACAAACCAAAAAACCGCACGTTTGCTAGAACAATCACAAAGACAGAGTAAGGAATTAGCGCTAAAAGAAGAACAGACCAGACAAACTGTTGAAGAGTTAAATGCAACTCAAGAAGGAGCACGTCACAGAATTGAACAAATATCATCGTTAGTAAGTGCAGTTAACCAAATTTCAATGATATCTGAATATGACATTAATGGGTATTTAACAGATATTAATGAAAATTTTTTACGTCTTCTTGGAATTAACAGACAGCAGATTATTGGCAGAAAACAAGGCAGCTTCGACAAGGACGAAAATAAAGAGGAAAACGACAAGATGTGGGCAAAACTAAGACAAGGAGAAACAGTTACATCTGTACAAAAAATTGACGTTGGATTCAAAAACATCGTTTTATCCGAGACTTATGTTCCGGTTAAAGACAGTCAAGGAAATATATTAAAAATAATAAATATTGCAATAGATATAACACATTCAACAATTAACAATTAGCAATGAACAATGAACAATTATGTACAGACAGTGCGTGCGCTGTCACTACTCAATTTATAAACGTATGAAAATATCAAATATATATTTAAAGGCAACCTCATCATTTAGAGTAAAATTGTTGTTATTCGTATCCACATTAACAGCTTTTATTCTAATTGTAACCATAGGTTATATGAGTATAAAAACATCTCGCATTTCGCAAGAAGATGCAGAGATGTATCTAAACCAAACAACAACAAGTCTTGCACAAAAAATTACAACTGAGTTAAATACAGATTTTAATTTAGTACAAAATTTAAGTATGGCTTTCAATCAAATGCCCAATTATGAACAATCAATACGCGATAGCATTACAAAAGAGATGCTTAAAAATGCCATTAATGATAATAATCATATCCAAAGCATCTGGTTGCAGTGGGAATTAAATAAAATAAGCGCTAATTTTCAATACGGTAGTGTTAAGAATAGCTTTTATAGACAAAACAACGCAATAAATTTTAAAATAGATACTCTTGAACACACAGGATATGGTACCAAAGGCTTGTATTACCAGATAAAAGCAGCTCTTAAAAATTTAATAACCGAACCCTATATTAGCTATGTAGGAGAACAACAGAACAAGGTAATTAGCGTCTGTAGCCCTATAATATACAAGGGGCAATTCGCTGGGGCTGTGGGTATGGATTTGCCGTTGAACTATTTTGACAATTTGATACAAAAAATCGAACTATCAGACAGCAGCTATCTCTTTTTTCTCTCAAACCAAGGAACAATTATTTCACATAAAGACCAAAAAACTATTGGTAAAAATATTACCGAAATATTAGAAAATAGAGATATCAATATCAACACTTTAGTAGATGTAGGCAAACAATTTTCATTTTATCATAAAAATAGCAGAAAGACAAATTACTATATTTGTTTTTCGCCTGTTTACATTGGTAATACCGATATGCCATGGAGCCTTGGATTAGTTTTCCCTCAAAAAGCTATCCTTTCGAAAAGTAACGAAATACTGTTTAATACCATAATTATATGTTTGATAGGACTTACTCTCGTACTTCTATTCGTTTATTTATTTGCCATAAGATTTAGCAAACCTTTGAACAATGTATCAAAAGTGATCAATAAGCTGGCGCTTGGTGAGATAGAATCTGTAAACAGATTAACAAACTACAGTAATGATGAGATAGGACAAATAAGCAATTCGCTAAACCTTTTGATAGACAGGATGTTTGAAATGTCGGAATTTACAAAAGAGATCGGAAAAGGTCGTCTCGACGCTGAATATAAGGCACATAGTGAAGAAGATGTTATTGGATTGAGTCTCATTGAAATGCAAAATAATTTGAAGGGAACAAGAAGCCAAGAGTTACAAAGGAGAAAAAATGAGGACTTGCAAACTTGGATAAACAGTGGCGTGGCGCAAATGAACGAACTGCTTCGCCAACAAGATTTAGATTTTCAACAACATACGTACTCAGCGCTAAAATTCATTGTTGATTATATAAAAGCAAATCAAGGAGTTTTATTTATTGCACAAGAAATTGAAAATCCAGAAAACGAAGAAGAAAACGTTGAATTTGTTGCATTTGCCGCTCTTGCATGGGGAAGAAAACGTTCAATAACAAAAGCTTATAAAATAGGCGAGTCATTGGTTGGGAGATGTGCTTTTGAGAGAGAATCGATATACTTAACACAAGTACCACAAAATTATGTTAATATTACATCAGGTTTAGGCAAAGCAAACCCCAATTATATTATATTGATTCCCTTGGAAATGAATGACGATATTTTGGGAGTTGTTGAAATAGCATCATTTAATCCAATAGTAGAACATGAAATAGAATTCATTGAAAAAGCGTGTTATGGGCTTGCATCAACTATTGCAGCAAGACAGGTTTCTGAAAGAACAAACAGACTGCTTGAGCAAACAAAGATACAAACAGAAGAGTTGACACAAAAAGAGGAAGAGATGCGTCAAAATATGGAGGAGTTGATAGCAACACAAGAAGAGTTTGCAAAACGAGACGCAGAAATAGAGAGTCTAAAAGATGCAGTTAACGTTTTAACATATATATTTCATTTAGATTTGTCGGGAGAAATTGTATATGCAAATAATAATTTTTGTAACTTCATGGGTATTTCAAAAGAACAATTAGTAGGAAAAAGTTTTAATTTTATGACGGGTTTTGAAATTTCAGAGCCCGACGAAATGTCAAACTCACATTTGTGGGAACTTTTGTCCAATGGTGAAGTTGTAAAAACAAGTAGAACGTACACTTTTGCAGGAAATATTCGAAAATTATCTGAGGTTTATAGCCCTGTAAATGATACTGTAGGCAATCTTGTTAAAGTAATCTGTGTAGCGACAGAATTTATATTATAATAACAATCGCAAACATAAACAGATAGAAAAATCATTCTAACACATACACTTTTGTTATGGTTAAAATTGCAGAAAGATTAAAATTAAGCATTAAAGGGAAATTACTACTTTATATACTTTCCTCGGCGACAATTGTTTATGTCGCATCATTTGGCTATTTAAGTATTCATAGTATCAATAGCTCGGCAGAATCTGCGAAGCAATTAGCATTATCAAACTCGGCTGATTATGCGAAACAAATTAAAGGTGAATTAGATGGCATTTTTGCAATTACTCGAACACTTGCAAATGTGGGCGCAACTTTTCATCAGTTAGAATGGGAAAAATTCTCTCCAATATTTCTTGAAACACAAAAAAATATAATAGAAAATAATAAAGGTTTTCTATCAACTGCAACAAGCTGGGAATTAAGGTTCATTGATGCAACATATAAACACGATTACGGACGATATTTATCTGGATATTTTCGTAAGAATGGAACTGTAACATATTTTGATGCATATAGAAATATGGAAGGAGATGACATTAATAGTTCCTATTATCAGTTAAAAACAACTAAGAAGGAGTGGTTAAGTAATCCAGAATATTACTCATACTCGGGCAAATCGGGAGATAATGTTCTGAATACAAACTTTAGTACACCTGTTGTTTACAATAACGAGTTTGTTGGTGTAGTAGGAGTAGATGTCGATCTTGGATATTTCCAAGATATTTGTGACAATCTAAGCTCTTTTGAACATGGTTATGCCTTTATATTGAGCAATGACGGTTCGTGGGTTGCAGCTCCAAACGAGAGCTATTATGGTAAAAAAATCACAGAAACAAACAAAATGTTCGCAGCGGAACATAAAATCGTAGATAAAATAAAAAGCGGTACCCCCTTTACAGTAGTGGCTAAAGACACCTTAGACAACGAGAGGTTCTACGCCTTTTCCCCTATAGTATCAATTGGAGACGACAGACCATGGGCATTTTGTGTTGCTGTACCTATGGATGTAGTACTTGCCCCAGCTAAAAGCATGATGAAATTCTCTATTCTCATAGGTGTAATTGGTTTTATTCTTATGACTATTATTATTTATTTAATATCTTTTTCAATTTCGCGTCCCATAAAACAGACAACTCAATTAATTAAAAAACTTGCACTCGGTCAAATTGAGTTCAAGAAAGATCTTGACACAAAGCGAAGAGACGAAATCGGAGATATGGAAAGAAGTATCGAAACTCTAAGTAACGGATTATTAAATGCACTGAATTTTGCAAAAGAGATAGGTTCGGGCAACCTTAATGCTCAATATGATAAACTAAGTGAGCATGATACTTTGGGACAAGCGCTACTTGAAATGCGTGAAAGCCTACAAAAAGCAGACGAAGAACTTGCTAGGAAACAAGAAGAAGAAAAAATACAAATATGGAGTACTGAAAATCACGCAAGACTAATTGAAATTATAAGAGACACTTCCCGATCTATTAAAAATATGGGATATGAAGTTGTGCGTTTTATTATAAATCAGATTGGTGCATGTCAAGGTGCGCTATATATGCTAAACGATAACGATTCGAATGATATCTATTACGAACTAATATCAGCAGTTGCATATGGTAGAGATAAACTCCTTCACGCAAAAATAAAACCAGAGGAGGGATTAGTAGGACGTTGCGCATTTGAAAAAATGACAGTTATACTTACTGACATTCCGGACAATTACATTAATATTTCCAGCGGCTTAGGCGACTCAAATCCAAACTGTATCGCTCTCTTTCCTTTAATTAATGACGACGTAGTATTAGGAGTACTTGAGGTAATATCGTTCAATAAATTAAAACCACATGAAATAACTTTCATTGAAAAATCAAGTGAAGGAATAGCCTCAACTATCAATTCAATAAAAATATCACATAGAACTGATACTCTCTTGCATCAATTACAGGAACAAACCGAAATGCTGACACAGCAGGAGGAGGAGATGCGCCAAAATATCGAAGAGATGCGAGCAACTCAAGAAGAATCAAAAAAGCGCGAAGATAGTACGCGTAAATTAATTGATGCAATAAATACAGTATCTATGGTTGCTTTATACGACATGGACGGAACTTTGATAGATATTAATCAAAAGTTTTGTGATATGTTAGGCGTTCCAAGAGAAAATTTATTAGGGAAAAAACAGGGCAGTTTTGCCACAAAAAAACAGACATCTAAACTGTTTGACAGCCTTTGGTTAGATTTAAGAAATGGAAAGACCAGACAAATAATTCAAGAGATAGAAATTAACGGAAGAACAATGTGGATAACAGAGTTGTACACACCTGTACTCAATTCATATGGAGAACCCGATAAAGTTTATAATATATCCATTGATATAACTAAAAGTAAAACAGACACTTAGTGTTTAATATAACAACCATCAATCAACCAACTAACAATTAGTAACAATCACAAACCGAATAAATATGGCGGTAAATAAAAAATATAGGCTCCGAAAATTTAGATTTAGTCTGGTATTAAAGCTAACGTTAGGTATCTCAGCATCAACTGCTTTGGTTTATTTCTTAGTTTTCAGATACATAAATCATGATTTTGAAAAAGTAGCCATTAAAGAATCTAAAGATTTAGCAAAAACAGTGGCGTATGATTATGGATGCGAAGTTCAGACAGAAATTAATAGCATTTTATTTGAGTTAAGAGTTCTTTCCCATGCATTCTCTACATATCCCAATATTCCTGAATCTGAAGCAAAAGTTTTTTTTAAGTCATCATTGCAGAAATCTTTAAGTGAAAATCTAAGATACTCATCAGTTTGGGATTCATGGGAGTACCGTTTTTTAAATAAAAACTATACCAAAAAATTTGGTAGAGTGATAAATTCCTTCTTCCGAGAAGAGGGTCAAATACTATATGCTCGAGATTCAACAAACTTCGATGGTGACAATACGACAAGTATGTATTATCAAGTGAAAATAACAAACAAAGAGTTCATAACAGAGCCCTATTTTTATAAGTTAGGTAACAATCTTGTTTTAATGGCATCATTAGGAGTGCCTTTAAATATTAATAATGAGTTTGCTGGAATTGTAGGAGTTGATATTGCGTTAGAAAAATTTGTAGGAATGGTCGATTCCATTAGACCCTTTGATGGTTCGGAAGCCTTTTTGGTTTCTGACAAATCAACAATTATTGCGCATCCCGACAAATCACTTTTAGGAAAAAGTTACTTAGAATCTGATAGTTTAAACGTTGATATTGACACAATAATTCAAAATTTCACCAGTGGCAAAGCATACGATTTTGAATATTTTTCGAACCGAACAAATGCACTCACCTACACCGTATTCATGCCTATAGAAATAGGTAATAGTGGTACCACATGGGCTTTGGCAATTAACATGCCCCTAAAAACAATAATTGGAAAAGTTGACGCTCAGATGGATTTTACTCAAAAAATCGTAATCCTTGGCTTTATCCTTTTAATATTAATCACCATAGTGATCTCAATGATGATAGTTCTTCCGTTAAGAAAAACAACGAGAATCCTTTATCAGCTTTCCTTGGGAGATATTCAAAATGTAAATAAACTCAATATAAAAACAGGTGATGAGATACAGTTAATGAGCGAGTCTGTTAATCAAGTTATTGATGGGTTAAAAAACACTCTTGCTTTTGCAGAAAAAATCAAGAAAGGTGACTATGAACACCACTTCAAGCCTTTAAGCGAAAAAGATATTTTAGGCAATAGCATTTTAAATATGCGCGATTCGCTGATTAAAGCTGAAAAAGATGAAAAAAAACGCAAGGAAGAAGAATTCTATAAAAATTGGAGCTCACAAGGTCTTAATATTTTTGCAGTGACATTAAGACAATACAACGATGATTTGTACAAACTAGGACAAGAAGTTATTACAAAACTTGTTGAATATGTCGATGTACAATCGGGAGCCATATTTTTAGTAGAAAAAAATGCACACGAAACATACTTAGAGCTATATGCATCGAGTGGTTTCCCAAAAGAGAGGATAAATCAAAAGAAGATATATGAAAATCAAGGGTCTGTAGGGCGCTGTTTAATTGAAAAGCAGACAATATACATGGATGATGTTCCATCTGATTTTTCAAAAATCACATCAGGACTTGGACAATCAAATCCCGGAAGCGTGTTGATAACTCCGCTTATGGTAAACGAAGAGTTAATTGGAGCCATTGAACTGTCGGGATTGAAACCAATTGAGGAATACAAGATACGTTTTGTCGAGACCGTTAGTATTTCTATAGCCTCAATAATTTCGATTGTTCGTATAAATGTCCGCACAGCTGAACTTCTTGATGAATCTAGAACACAGGCAGACGAACTAACACAACAAGAAGAAGAGATGCGTCAAAACATCGAGGAATTGACGGCGACTCAAGAAGAATCGTCTGAACGCGAAAAACAATATTTAAAACTTATAAACTCGGTGACTAGCGCAATATGTTATGTAGAATATAGCATGGACGGAGTTGTAATAGATATAAACGACCGTTTACTACAATTGTTCCAAATGAAGCGAGAACAAGCAATAGGAAATAAAATAGGACAACACGAATTTATTAGTAAAGAAAAAAGAGAGTCTCGTATTGCATTTTGGGCAAAATTGGAAAAAGGTGAAGAGGTTAAACAAGAGTTTTATGCAAAATATCTTGGTCGAGAAGTTTGGCTATACGAAGTTTATACGCCTATATTAGATCAAAATGGAACACCTTATAAAGTTGTAAATATTGCGATTGATATAAGCGAAGAGAAACGCAAAGAGGCTCAATTAGCCGCACTCCGAGAAAAACATGAATTAGTTGAAACCACAAGAAAGAAAGTAGAAAAGAAAAGTAAAAAGAATATTGAAGAGTTGTTGAAAGATAACTCTAAGTTTAAATATATACGTCTTGACCATCTATTCAAAGTTTATAAAGGCGATAGCGAAAAAATTCTTAATATTTTAAATATATATAAAGAAGCCATTCCTGTACAAATAGAAGAAATTAAAGAATTACTAAGTTCAGAGGAATGGGGGCTGCTAAAAGCAAAAATAGTGGCGTTTCGTACCAAAATGACATATTTGGGAGTTAAAGATATGAACAATTTGTCAAGACAATTAGAAAGGCAAGTATCCCTACAAAGTTTCGATGAAGCAACCCACAAAATAGTTGAAGATATAACAAAAATTTGGGAAGAAGTAGAAAAAGAATTAACACAATTGGAATCATTTTAAGCAATTAGCAATGAACAATGAACAATTAGCAATGACAACTATTAATTTTTATGCAGACAGCGCATACGCTGTCTCTACTTTCAACACTTCGGTGGTTATTGAGCCTGCCGAAATGCTGCGCTCAGTGCACCGCTTTATAAACTTTTAACTTTTAACTAAATAGGCATGAGAATTAGAATGAAAATATATAATAAAATGCTAATACTTGTTCTATTTACAACAACAGTTGTTTTTGGAATTAGTATCGGCATTGTTAGTCAAAAAATAAAAGACAACTCTATAGAAACTAGCAAAAGTCAAACACAATCAAATGCAAAGGCGCTAAGCCAGAAAGCTAAACTTTTTATTCAAGAGTACATAGTTACGGCAAAAACAATAGATAACCTCTTTCTTGTTCATGACGATATAAATGAAAAAGAGAGACAAACGATCTATGAAACCGTTATAAAGAATATTCTATTCAATTCCCCCAATTTTTTATCAATTAACACCTCTGTTGAACCTTCAACCGTATTTGAAGACGATAGACAAATAAATATTTCATATACTAGAACACAGAACACTATTGATTTTGATAGTAGCGACTTATCTGTTATGTCGCAATATTTGTTATCGCAGAAAAATATGCATGAAACAGTATTACCACCTCATCAATATCAATATGATAATACCACAGTTATACAAAATAGCTATTGTGTTCCGATTATTGAGGGAGATCAGTTTCTAGGAGCAACATCTATTAACGGTTATTCAAGTGATTTTCAGTCATTCCTGTCGTCGTTTAAATCTAATAAAAAAGATCAAATTTTTGTTGTTGATTATAACAATACCATTATTTCCCACTCCGAAGACTCGTTAGTTGGAAAAAACATGACAGAACTTGGATTCGACACTCTCTTTACAAGTATGTTTGAAAATTGTCGTGCCAAAAGTGAATCATCAGTAATAGAAGGTTATTTCCCCTTTAGCCAACACAGTTATTTTATCTCCTTTGCACCTTTCAAAATATCGGAAAATACAGATAATTACGTACTTGTTTTAGCATCACCCTCGTGGCATATTTTAAAAGAAGCAAAAAAGAACTACTATTTATCATTTTTAAGTGCAGTGATAGGATTGATAGTTTTAACTGTTTTTATCTGGTTTGTAGCTCGCTTTATTACCAAACTAATTTCTTCATTAACAGTGTCGCTCCAGAATGTTGCTATAGGCGACATATCATTTAAAAACAAACTTAAAATCAAGACAAATGACGAAATAAGTGACACTGCTAAAAGCGTTAACCGTCTAATTGACGGACTTAATTTAATGGCTGGGTTCGCATCAGAAATTGAGAAAGGCAATTTAGATGCCGAATACAAACTACTTAGTAAAAACGACCTTTTAGGAAAATCTCTTAATAAAATGAGACAAAGCCTTGTCCAGGCAAAAATCGAAGAGAATATTCAAAAAGAGATTGATGACAAACAAACATGGGTTACCCAAGGAATTGCACATTTTGTCGAAATATTACGACAAAACAATGATAATCTTGAACTATTGTCGGAAAACATTGTGTCAAATATTTGTTCATATATGAATAAACCACAATGTGCTTTATATATTATAAATGATGATTTTGAAGAAGTTGAATTCGAGTTAATTGCAGCGCATGCTTATGGATTTTCCAAAATTATAGATAAAAAAGTTAAAATTGGAGAAGAACTTATTGGTAGAGTCGCATTAGATAAAAAAACATTGCACATAGAAAATACAACTGAAGATTTTCCCATTATTAAACCTGAGTTAGTTACTGACAAGGTACCAACAAGCGCATTGATAGCGCCACTGATAAGTGGAGAAGTTATGATGGGAGTTGTAGAAATTTTAGGCTACGAGCCATTTGAAGAGCATGAAATAGAATTTATTGATAAATTAGGCGCTAATATCGCATCAACATTTAATAGCGCCAAAACTAATATTAAAACTGCTGTTCTACTAAAACAATCGCATGAACAGAAAGATGTACTAGCACAGCACGAAGAAGAGATGCGCCAAAATATGGAAGAAATGCTCGCTACGCAGGAAGAGTCAGAAAAACGCGAACGTGAGCTTAACGCTGTTTTAGATATTATAAACAAAAATACAATGTACGCCACTCTTTCTCCAGAAGGCAAAATTGTAAAAATAAGTGAATCTTTTGCAATATTGTTCGGACTTCCTGTAGCACAAATGGTGGACAAATATTTAGACGCTTTTACAACACCTGACGATGCTTCCAAAAAAGAGCAAGAACAACTTTGGGCTGAAGTTTTATCTGGCAACTCCCAAAAGAAAATTCAAAAAGTAGAAATAAGAAAACAAACAATGTATCTATCGGAAACATATATCCCTATTGTTAAAGATGACGATGAATTCATTGTTGAGCAAATAACGCTCGTTGCAGTTGATGTAACTAAGAAAGTAGAGTATGACAGAGAAATTGCTATGATAATTTCTGATATAGAAACCTATACAAAATAAAACGCCCGATGTAGAGACAGGGCATGCCCTGTCTCTACTTTATAAACTTTTAACTTTTATCTTTTAACTCAATAAAAAATATATATATTTGCAAATAATCTTTTAAAATTAATAAAACTATGAAATTACCAACTAATATTAAATTTACCGAAGAACACGAGTGGGTAAAAATTGAGGGTGATATCGCAACCATCGGTATTACCGATTTTGCACAACAACAACTTGGCGATATCGTATTTGTAGAAATCGAAACCGAAGGCGAGACTTTATCTAAAGGCGAGGTGTTTGGAACAGTTGAAGCAGTTAAAACAGTTTCAGACCTATTTATGCCATTATCAGGTGAAGTTATTGAAGTAAACGAGGAGCTTACTTCAAGTCCCGAAACAGTTAACAAAGATCCATACGGAAAAGGTTGGATGATAAAAGTTAAAATGACTAACATGTCTGAAAAAGACGACCTGCTTAGTGCAGACGAATATAAAGCTCACATAAGTTAATTAGCTTTATACGAAAAACAATATTTAAAACTACAAAGCCAACTATTTCATTACAAAATAGTTGGCTTTGTTGGTTTTAGAATTCATTCACAAAAAGGTCATTTCAACGGTGGCTGAGTTTATGTTTCGACGGTTATTGAACTTGTTGAAATATAAACTCAACAACCATCGAAGCCACCACAAAGCGCCTATGGCGGTCACTTCGATGGTTATTGAGTACGTCGAAATACAAGCTCAGTGACCGTTCACGGTGGCTGAGCCTGTCGAAGCCACCACAGGAGATCCATGGCGGTCACTTCGATGGTTATTGAGTACGTCGAAATACAAGCTCAGTGACCGCTACCGGTGGCTGAGCCTGTCGAGGTAACGCATTCCTAAATCCGAAATTTATAAAAACAAGCTACCCACTTGATAAACAATTACAGCCATTACCCATGCAAGAATCGTAGTGTAGGCAACTAAAAAGAGAGGCCATTTCCAGCCGTTTGTCTCCTTTTTTACTGCTACCACAACCCCAACACACGGAAAATAAATTAGCACAAAAACTAGGAACGATAGCGCTGATAAGGGTGTTAAGCCAGACTCTCCGTTTTCAGATTTTGCAATCAGTATCTCTTTTAACGATGTGTTCTCTTCATTGTCATCGTTTACATGATATATTACGCTTAATGTACTTATTATTACCTCTTTAGCAGCAATTCCTGTAACTATACTTATTCCTAATTGCCAATCAATACCTGCAGGGCGTAAAATAGGCTCAATTGCTGTTCCGATAGACCTTAGATAAGATTGCTCGAAATGTTTTGATTTATATTCATTTGAAATTGAGTCTATTACTGTGGTTAGGTCGGCAGAATTATCACTGCTTAAAACAACAGAGGCTATCTCTTGCTCTTTTTGTATATCCAATTCGCTATTCCTTGGGAAATAACCTAATGACCAGATGATAATTACAGCAACTAAAATTGTTCCACCTACTTTTCTTATATACTCGTAGCTTTTGTTCCACATATTTCTTAAAA
>DAOOBP010000024.1:0-26094 GCA_035407925.1 Salinivirgaceae bacterium | reverse complement strand
CCTGATATTTAACAGGAAGTTTTCCATAATATTGACAAATGAAATAGTCTCGAACCAATTCATAAGTACTGCCCGAAATGTTTACCCTATTCAATTCACCAGTAGCTTCAACCCTACTGGCAATATTAACCGTTTCTCCCCAAATATCGTATTTTAGATCCTTTTCGCTTTCGTACTGTGCAAATACGTGACCTGTATGGGTACCCATTCTTAGTCCCCATATTTTCTCCTCTTCTTCTGGATATCTGCTTTTTAAGTGTAGCATATATTGTTGCATCTCAAAGGCTGCTAATACTACTTCGATTGGATTAGTCCTGTTTTTTTTAGGAATTCCGCCTGCACAAACATATGTGTCGCCAATGGTTTTTATTTTTTTAATATTAAGGTCCTTGACCGTTTTATCGAAATGATAGTAAAATCTGTCTAAATCATCAATTAGTTTTTCAGCTTTATCTTGTTCTGTAAGTTTAGAAAACCCTACTACGTTACTAAACAGTACAGTAACCATTTTATATCTAACACCTTTACTTTTTTGCCTTTTATCGGATTCATCATAATCTGATTCTTTTTTTGCCAACGCCATTTCGTATCTCTCCTGCTCTTTAATAAAAGCCTCTGTTTTTTCGTATATAAGGGACTTTAGCTTTTTTCGTTCATGGGCAAAACGGAATCTGATACCAAAATAAATGAATAATATGAAACTTATTATAAGAGCAATTCCTAATATTAAGGCTTTGTCTGTTAATAATGAGTGTGTTACAATTAAGTATCCTTGGATCTTTTGACCGTCTGGGCTGATGTAAACAATATCATATTTGCCTTTGTCTAAGTTTCCAAAATAAAGATTCTTATTGTCGTTTATGTGGAATAATTTACTGTCACCCTTGACTTCAATATTCGCATTACGTGGAACGTGCAATACAAAAGTGTTGTTTTGTATCTCAATAATGCGGTTTAACGAGTCAGGTTCCATTCGCACTAACCGTTGGGAAAACAAACTGAATGCATCACAACAGCATAGCAAAACTGCAAGCAGAACAACGATATGCTTATTCAAACGTGTAAAGGTATTATGTTATGTAAATCAAGCGTTAAAAATAAGATTTTAACGCAATAAAACAGAATTATATTTTATAAATTTTGGTTAACAGGCTATATTTTTTGACTAAAATACAGTGTTATATGGATAAATTTTTTACCGAGTTAGAAATTAGAAGTTAAAAGTTTGTAAAAGCGGTGTACTCGGTCGCTGAGCCTGTTGAAGCGATGCACTGAGCATAGTCGAAGTGTGAGCATAGCCGAAGTGATAAAAGTTTATAAAGTTTTTTCTACTTGTACCTTTCACCTTGCGACCTCTATTACCTAATTTTTCAATGTTTTGTAAGAAAGCATTCCACATGCAGCTGAGATATCTTCTCCTCGTGATTTTCTGATTGTAGTAGTAATATTGCTATCCGACAATTTATCTCTGAAATATATTATTCTTTCAATGGGCGAAGGTTTATAAGGAAGCAATGGGGTTTCGTGATATCTTATAAGATTAACTCTGCAAGACAAGCCTTTTAGAAGTTTCGTTAACTCTTTGACATGACTGTTGCTGTCGTTAATTCCGTCGAACATTATATATTCAAAAGATAATCGGCGCTGTCCTCGCCAATCGTATCTGCGCAACGTATTTATTACTGATTTAATACTGTTTGATTTTTGTACGGGCATCAATTCTTCTCGTTCATTTTCGAAGGGAGAGTGTAATGATATTGCTAAATGACAATTGCTCTCTTCAAGAAATCGTGTAAGTTTGCCTGTTATTCCAACAGTAGAGACAGTAATGCGTCTTGGACTCCATCCGAAACCCCACTTGTTGGTCAAGACATTACAAGCTTTTAATACCTCGTCTAAATTGTCAAAAGGCTCGCCCATCCCCATAAACACAATATTTGTTAATTGGGAAAATTCCGGAAGTGAAAATATTTGATTAACAATCTCGGCTGCCGAAAGGTTTGAATCGAATCCTTGTTGACCAGTCATACAAAACTTACAACCAAATTTACAACCTACCTGCGATGATATGCATAGTGTAGCCCTTTCCTCTTCAGGAATATAAACTGCTTCAACTCCTAATCCCTCCTGTGTTTTATACAAGTATTTAATTGTTCCATCAATAGATGTTTGGTACATATTTGGTTGTTTGGCTCCGACAATAAAATTACTGTTTAATATTTTTCTGTGATTTGCAGAGATATTTGTCATTTTATCAAAATCAGAAACACGTTTCTTGTAAATCCATTCAACAATTTGTTGAGATGCATATTTGGGCATTTCAAGTTTTGTAATTTCATTGCGAATTTGTTCTGGAGAGAGTGCGAGAAGTGTTGTTTTCTGACTCATATTTTTGTTTGCAAAAGTACGAAATAATTATTTGTTAGTTGTATTTTTCGGGGAGCTTGTTTCAGTATGCTTTTTGTGTGGCTGTTTATGAAAAATAAAGTATCTTTGGAATCGAATAAACAATAAAATAACAATGAAACAGATAAAAAAAATTTGCTGCATTGGAGCAGGGTATGTTGGAGGTCCAACAATGGCTGTTATAGCACAAAAGTGTCCTGAAATAAAAATAACAGTAGTAGATATTAATGCACAACGTATTGCCGATTGGCAAACTGATGAACTGCCAATTTATGAACCGGGATTACTTGAAGTAGTAAAAGAGTCGCGAGGCAGGAATCTTTTTTTTAGCGCCGATATAATTAATGGTATAAAAGAAGCCGAAATGATTTTTATAAGCGTCAATACGCCTACAAAGACATACGGTGTCGGCAAAGGTCGCGCAGCCGATCTCAAGTTTGTCGAACTTTGTGCACGCCAAATAGCTGAATACGCTGAAAGCGATAAAATTGTTGTTGAAAAATCGACAATACCAGTTCGTACTGCAAGCGCAATTAAAACAATTTTGGCACAAAGTTCATCAAAAGTTAAGTTTCAGGTTTTATCAAATCCTGAATTTTTAGCAGAAGGTACCGCAGTAAGAGATTTGCAAAATCCCGACAGAGTTTTAATAGGAGGGGATCAAACACCTGAAGGATTGGAAGCTATTGAAGCGCTTTCAGCTATCTACGCACGTTGGGTTCCGCGCGAAAGAATTGTACAAACAAATATATGGTCGTCGGAGTTAAGTAAGTTAACAGCAAATGCTTTTTTGGCACAAAGGATTTCTTCAATAAATAGTATTTCTGCGCTTTGTGAAGTAACCGATGCCGATGTTGATGAAGTGGCGAAAGCAATTGGATCTGATAGTCGTATAGGTCCAAAATTTTTGAAAAGTTCGGTGGGATTCGGGGGTAGCTGCTTCCAGAAAGACATTTTGAATTTGGTTTATCTGTGCGAACACTTTGGTTTACCCGAGGTAGCTGCTTATTGGAATCAAGTAATAATTATGAACGATTATCAGAAACGCCGTTTCGCTGATAAAATAATAAAAACATTGTTCAATACACTATCAGGGAAAAAAATCGCAATGCTTGGATGGGCATTCAAGAAAGATACAAACGATACACGCGAGTCAGCAGCTATTTATGTTTCAGACCATTTAATGGAGGAAATGGCAGAAATACATGTTTACGATCCTAAAGTTCCGGGGAAAGCTATGTTAAACGACTTAAATAACTTGGGAACGAGATCTCCAGAAGAAAATGAGAGATTATTACATGTTCAAAAAGATCCGTATGAAGCATGTAAAAATGCTCACGCAATAGCAGTAATTACAGAATGGGACGAGTTTAAAACCCTCGATTGGAAACGTATTTACGATAACATGTTAAAACCAGCGCCACTTTTTGACGGTCGTAACATATTAAATCATGACGAGTTGCGAAAAATTGGCTTTAACGTATATGCGATAGGAAAAGGCAATTAGCAATGAACAATGTGCAATTAGTAATTAGGGTTCACCGAAAAAGCCTATGCTAATTTTGGGTATTGGTTGCGTGGTTAATGGTTATTTAGTTAACGTCCACGCACTCTGTATCTCGAACCTCGCAACCCGCACCATCAATTATTTTTTGTTATGTACTAAGGATATTTTGTCAAAAATTTCTATTATAATCTTGGATACATCGGATTTGGGCTGGTACTCTATTATGCTCTTACAATTCATCATAGCTTCAACCACTTGCTTGTCAAACGGAATTTTTCCAGCAAATGAGATGTTGTTTTCTTTGCAATAGTTTTCAATCTTTAGCGACATAGATGTATTTAGGTCGAACTTATTGATAATTACCCATGTATTTAGGTCGAATTTAGAGGCTAATTCCACTGTTCGTTTTAAATCATGTATTCCTGAAAGGGTTGGTTCGGTAACAATAACAACTCGGTCAACACCAGTAATCGATGATATTGCAGCACAGCCAATTCCTTGAGGTCCGTCAATAATGTGTATATCATATTTTCCTTTGATTATTTCGGTTTTGGCTTTTTCACGTATCATGCTTACTAATTTGCCGGAGTTTTCTTCTCCCGGAGCCAGCCGTCCGTAAACCATTTGCCCATTTCTAAAAGTACCTGCATACATTCGGCTTTTATCATTATTGAGCATAGTTATTGCGTTTTCTGGACATATACGTGCACAAAGATGACACCCATCACAAAGCGTTTCGTTAATCACAACCTTGTTGGCTTTGGTAGATATGGCATCAAATCGGCAGAAATTGACACAATAACCACAATTTGTGCATTTGTTGTAATCAATTTCGGCTTTTTGACCCGCAATGTATATCTGTTCAAAATTAATTTTGGGTGAAAAAATGAGATACAAGTTGGCTGCATCAACATCGCAATCAGACAAAACAACTCGTTCGGGAATTGTGGCAAATGCTGCACTCACAAACGATTTCCCTGTCCCTCCTTTACCACTAATTACTGCTATTTCCATATTCATTAATTATTATGTTTACAGTTTTATAAAGAGTATCGCCAAAATTGATGTCTGTTTTGGCATAAATTTCTCCCTGTGAATATTGTTTTGCTATATCTCTACTGAACGGTATTTCAAGCAATAACGGTATTTTATTTACCTGTAAATACTTTTGTATATCTCGATAACCCTTTTCGGCGCGATTAATTACAACTCCGAAATGCTTGTTTAAATCTTTCAATATCTCAATCGATTGTTTTAAGTCACTTAACCCAAAAGGCGTAGGCTCGGTAATTAAAATAATGTAATCGGCATTGTCAACTGTATGAATAAACGGACACGAAGTTCCGGGAGGAGCGTCAAAAAGTATAATTCCTTGGTTGCCCGACTCTTTTATTGCTCGTTTTATCAATGGCACAGGGGTGTAAGCCCCAACTTTCGTGCGTGATTCAATTATTCGTGAATTTTCATTAATATCGATAAAGCTAATCCTGCCGAGAGAAACCTCTTTTTCGTTAATTGCTTCAAATTTGCAAGCCTCGAAACATGCCCCACAGCCGTGACAAAGGTCGTCGAGAACATTTATTACTTTTTGTTCGGATAAGAAGAAAATAGCGTTATAGTTACACCACTCGCTACACTTTCCACAATAGTTGCACTTTTTAAGGTCGATAACAGGGTTAATTTGCGTAACATCAATTTGTTTGCTTGGCTTTCCGTTGAAAAACAGATTAGAGTTAGGCTCTTCTGCATCACAGTCAGTAAGAGTGACTTTATGTCCCTTTTTATCAAGCACATAAAACAGATTGGTTGAAAAGAATGTTTTTCCTGTCCCTCCTTTTCCGCTCGCTATTGCAATTCTCATATTGTTAATTGTAAGGTTGTTGAGTTTTTTCTTTAATGTCAAAACAGAGAAATAACCCCGAAAATTGCATTTACACTATAAGCATGTGTATGTTTTCGGGGATTACTTTATCACAGTTTTAATAAATGTAAATCGTTAGTGTCCGCACTGATGACTCTCGCCACTTTTATGATTACAGTAATTTGCTGTTAATTGTAATCGGTTGTTAATAAAATCATTAACTAGTTCTTCGGCGGGCTTCAAAGGTGCGCCAATAAAAACGTTGATGTTTTGTTGATGAAATAGGTCAATAGCTTTTTGTCCCATACCACCTCCGATTACATCTGTAACACCGTGTTGGGCAACCCATTTAGGATATAAGCCGGGCACATGCTCGGGAGGTGTCAGCATTTGTGTGTTTGTGATTTTGCCATTGCTTACTTCAACAATTGCGAACTGTTGGCAATGTCCGAAATGGGCGCAAAGCAGTCCATTTTCCATTGGGAGTGCAATTTTTTTGTTCATAAGATTATTTAGTTAAAAGTTAAAAGTACAAAAGTTTAAAGTAGAGACAGGGCATGCCCTGTCTGTACGAAAAGTTAAAAGCGGCGCACTTGGTCGCTGAGCGAAGTATTTCGACTTCGCTCAATAACCACCTAAGTGTTAAAAGTTAATAAAGTGCGTTAAAGGTCACTTCGACAAGCTCAGTGACCGAGGGCTCAGTGATAGAGGCTCGTTTACTTCACACTTATCTTAGACGGTTATTGAGACAATAAAAATCAGAAATCTTCATAAATCCGTGTCATCTGTGTTCCAATTGTTAATTGTTTTGTCTCACGCGAAAACGACACATTCCGTAATTTCTTCTTTGTGCGCCAGATTCTGATTGTTCAGTTTGCTCTATAAATCGAAATCTTCTGTTTCGATTGTTTGCTTGCCAACCACCTCTAAAACGGTGTTGTCTGCACATACCACCTCTGCGGAAACCACGTCCCATTCCAAGACCACGTCCCATTTCGAGACCTCGTCCAGTTGGCGCTGTTTGGTTAAATTCCATCATAATAATCTCCTTCCATTTTAAAAATTAAACTGTTTTTACTTTATCCATGTCATTTTTAATGATTTAGCATCTCTATTATCTCTCCAATAGTTTTTTCTTGGTTTTTAAGTGTAATCATTTGAATTTGAAGATTTTCCAATAAGGGTTTTACCTTTATCCCAAAATCGCCTGATACCACTTTACTTACTTTTCGCGAAGCAATAAATTGTACCGATGCCGGTCCTGCTCCGTCTGGCGCGTCTTTGTTTGGATTTGGAAAATACTCTGTCGCTTTAGTTTCAGTATCGTAAATTACGAAATAGGCGCAACGTCCAAAACGTTGGTCAAGCTTAGAATCTAAACTGTTTCCTGTTGATGTTATTGCTACTTTCATTGTTACTTTTAGTTTAAATTATGTTTAATAGTATTATTTATAATTCAATGTTGCAATCAGCGCAAATGCTTTGTGAACGCAATTGCCCGCGCCTTTTTGCAATTTTGTGACCACATCTGATACAATAACAATACTCAGCTTCCTCTTGAATATCAGATTGTTCGCTATCTTCTTTTGCTTCGATATTTTTCGAGCCACATAAGGCGCATTCGGTTATTTCAATATTGTGATTTTGATCGTTAAAATGGCATTTACACGTTTTGCAGTAATACCAATTACTATCAAAATAAATCTTTCCTCCTCCGATTGATATTGTACGTCCTTCGACAAATGCTTTTGCCAATTTTTGACGTACAGACGTATAAATTCTTGTAAAAGTCGATCGAGAAATATTCATTAATTCTGCCGCTTGATGATGATTTAAGCCATCATAATCGCAAAGTTTCAGGGCTTCATACTCCTCAACCAACAAAAGAACTGGTTCAGTTTGGGTTTTTATTTGTTTTCCAAACGGCATAAATCCATTTATTGGCGGCATCTCTATAACTTTTCTCCAATTTCTACGGCGTAATCGCATAATATTAAATTTATGAACATATGTTCATGCAAATATAATAAACATATGTTTATTATGCAAGTTTTATACACTATTAAATATATCTTTACCCGACACGATGATGAAGTCAGTTGAGTTTTATACCGTTTTTATGGCAGTATCATCTGTTTCTAAAGTTAATATTCGAGTATCGTCGCTTAAAGCGTTAATCTTAATTAAGTTATAGCTTTCAGGTAAGATTGGTAGAATAAGTTGGGGCCATTCAACTAAGCATAGGTATTCGCTCTCAAAATAGTCTTGAACACCTATTGTTATTGCCTCTTCGAGTTTGTTAAGTCTATAGAAATCAAAATGGTAAATATATTTGCCCTCTTTTGTCTTATATTCATTGATAATACTGAATGTTGGACTTGTTACATTATCTATTACTTGTAGTTGCTTACATATCTCGCGAATAATTGTTGTTTTGCCAGCTCCCATTGGTGCGTCAAAAGCCCAAATGTTACTATGTGGTTTCAGTTCGTTTATTAGTTGCTCAACTCGAACGGGTAAAACATTTAGGTTTTCTATTATTATCTCTGACATATAGGAATATTTATTTTGCAGGAACCAACGAAACTATTGGAATTAACATCTCTTCAAGCGATACTCCTCCGTGTTGGAATGTGTCTTTGAAATAGTTAACATAATAGTTATAGTTGTTGGGATATGCAAAGAAATCGTTTCCGCATGAGAAGATGTAATTTCCGCTTAAGCTGAAGCGTGGTAATCCAACGGCTTCTGGTTTATTTACTTCAAAGACATCGTTTTTGGGATAGTTGAGGTTTCTTCCGAATTTGTATCGTAGATTGGTTGAAGTGTCGCGGTCGCCGATAACTTTCACGGGGCGGTTGATTTTTATTGAGCCATGATCGGTTGTGATAAAAAGGCGAACACTGTTTTCCGACAGAAATTCAATCAGTTTGTTTAGCTGCGAGTGTTCATACCAAGAGCGTGTAAGGTTTCTGTACGCGGGCTCGGTCGATGCCAGCTCTTTGATAAATTCAGAGTCGGTTCGGGCGTGTGACAGCATATCAATAAAGTTATAAACTAATACAGATAGTTGATTTTCAATGAATCTATTAGGGTTCTCTATTAATTTACGTACAGATTTTATGTTGCTTGCCTTTTCAAAATAGAATGGCTCGGTAATGCCATTTCGAGAGAGGTGGCTTTTGAATAGATCATTTTCATAATCGTTTTTCAAATCATCTTCCTCGCGCCATGCGTCTGGCATTATACGTTTAATTCCATCTGGCATTAAGCCTGAAAATAATGAGTTGCGAGCATATTGAGTAGCTGTAGGTAAAATGCTGTAATACATCGCTTCGTTCTCGACTTTGTAATATCTTGTTATCAAAGGCTTTATAGCTAACCATTGGTCAAAACGTAGGTTGTCAATTACCAATATCATTACTTTCTCTTTGCCAATATGTGGAAACACATAGTGTTTCAATACGTTAGGAGAGAATATCGGGCGGTCGTCGTTATTAGCGCTAAACCACTTTTCATAGTTTTTCTTTATATATTTTGCAAATTCGGTGTTTGCACTCTCTTTTTGCATTTGCAGAACTTCTTGCATATCTGTCGGAGAATCTGTCTTTTGCAGTGCAAGTTCCCACCACACAATTTTTTTATAGACCTCAAACCAGTCTGAATGTTTTTTGCATTCGTAAATCATTGAGCCGAGTTCGCGAAAAACGGTCTGGTAGTCGGTAGTGGTTTTTTCAGTGACTAACTTTTTGTGCTCAACAATTTTTTTAATAGCCATGAGTATCTGATTGGGATTTACAGGTTTTATCAGATAATCTTTAATATTGCTACCTAATGCATTTTCCATCAGTCGCTCTTCTTCGCTCTTGGTAATCATTATTACTGGAGTTTCGTTCAGTATTATTCTCAACTGGTTAAGCATCTCGAGACCTGACATGCCCGGCATGTTTTCGTCAAGAAAAATTATATCGAAATTATTGTTTTTCAGGAGTTCTAATGCATCAATTGCGCTGTTGATGGTTGTAATCGAATATCCTTTTGTTTCAAGAAAAATAACGTGCGATTTCAGAAATTCAATCTCATCATCAATCCATAATATTTTAATGGGGTTTGGCATTTTTATAATCTATTTAGAGCTTTAATATCAATATTTTAGGCTTACGGTTATTTGTTCAGGTATGACGATTTAAAGAAATCAAAATAAGTATTTATTGATTTGGTTTCCATAAGCTTTCTGTAATTATCTTCGCTAATAACAAATTGTATATAATCTAAATTTGTGAGACCCGCAAATACTTCATCAACAAATATTACAGAGTGATAATAGTTCATTGCAGTATGTCCGTCTTTGTAATCTTTAACTGTTATTAGGTCTGTTTCGGTAGTAAAAAATTCACTATCTACGTTAAATTCAAACATATAATAGTAGTCAATATTCATATTTGATATATTGAATTTTATTCTGTTTGTGTTTGCTTTTTTTGTAAAAATAATAGCAGCATAATAGTGTTTTGCTTGGGGGTCGTAAATATATTCAACAAACTTTTCATCATGCTTCCCGTCTTCTGCCAATAATCCCTCTTCCTCTGTTTTAACTACACCTTCTGGTTCTTCTTGGGGAACTGTCAGATAATTTTTGATATCCCTTGCGAGAGCCATTTCGGGAGCGCCGGGGTACGATTTTATGTAGCTGTCGATTACGGCAACAAAATTTGCAGAATCGGTTGTTTTCCCAATTGATATTGCTCTCAGCAAAGCGAATTTTGTATGATAAGGATTTCCCGGAAACAGAGAGTCAGCAAAATCGGCGTTTTTTATAACCTTGTCGTACTGATTTTTTTCAAATTGCTTATAGGTAGTTGAGTATAAAAATCGGGATTCCTGCTCTTTGGCAGCTTCTTGTTTAAAGAAATTGGGATTGGTCATTGATTGTGCATATTTGCTTAATGGGTATTTATCTATAACTTTTTGTTTGTAAACATCTGATTTTGCGTTATCTCCCAGAGTGTTAAATATTTTATACAGATGGTACCAGCTTTCAAGTTCGTGTTCGGTTTCAGGGAATCGACTTAGTAGTTCGAGGTATGCTTCTTGTGCTTTTTGTAAATCTTCGATTTTATCTTTATATATCCCGGCTATCATAAACATTGCATCGTGAATAATGCTATCGGAAACAGCTATAGCAGAGTCAGTTAACGGAACGTCTTGCAGATAATATTCGCGTTTTGTTTTATCGGATACGCGACCTTCACTGGCTGTACTCGCTACAATGGGTTGGTCTGAAAAGAGGTTTACTCCAGTAGATGCTTTGTCGGAACGTCTCCAATTGTCCTCTAAAACACGGTTTCCCCATTTGGATTGAAACAGCATTGAACCTGACGATAGTGTATTCGGATTGTAGAAATACCAAGCTCCAGATGTTGGGGTGGTTTGATCTACAAACCTACTTTGCTGTTGCATTTGAGAGGCTGCTATTCTGTCCATCTGTTCACGGGCTCTTTCTTCTCGTTCTTTTTTTGTCAATTCGGCAATAGTTCTGTCGATATATGAATTTCGTTCTTTCTCGGACATTCTTGCCATGCGCTGCAAGCTGTCTTGTGTTGTAACAGCGTTAATGTATGATACGAGTTGATTAAGATTTTGTGAAAGGCGAAAATATGTTGTAAAATCAGGGATGTCTTTAGAAACCAACGATATAGCGCTGTCAATATACATTTGTGCATTTATATAGTCTGGTTCTGCATAATAGAGTTTCCCTAAACTTAAATATGATTGTCCCTTTTGATTTTTATTGTCCTTTGATGAGTGTGCCGATTTTAAATATAGTGTTTTGGCTTCATCTAATTTTCCTTCGTTCTCGGCAATTTTTCCTAACGCGTAGTAGAGTTGGTCTAAGTATTCAATATTTTTATCATCGCGAATCATTTTGTTAAGCTCTTTTTTCAGAATTGTATTGTCGCTCTCATTTTTACTTGCTATTTGAGCCAGATTGATACGCGCATTAAATCCCATTTCGTAATTACGATTGCGTCTAATGATTTTTGAATATTTTTCAAATGCGTTTTTATCATCGCCAAGCTCTTGGTATATCTGAGCTAATATAAAATTGTATCTGTATTTTTCTGCTTTTCTCTTGGTAAGGTTAGCTCCAACTTCTAAATGTTTGGCGGCAATCTCATACTGTTTTTGTTTTAAATGAAAGTCTGCTTTGAGTAAGTTAAAGTCGCGTTCGAGTTTTTTTGGAAAGTCTGGGTTGCTTTCAATATGTTTAATATTCTGCTCGGCTTTACGAAAATTTCCCATTTCTGTGTAAGTCCTTGCTAGCCAGAGTTGTGCGTCATATTTGATTGGCATGTTAGAGTACGTCTGTATTATAAATGAAAACGATTCAATAGCAGCAAAAAAATCGCGTCTCATAAAATGCGATTTTCCTATCAACAGGTATGCGTGCCAGGTCCATTTGTTATATTCAGGTTGGTCATAAAAATCTTTATTTTTACGTCTGTTAGATTTTTTAGCGGGCTTGACTGTAATAGAGTGTTTTTGAATAACTTTCGAGCCTTTTTTATAAGCTGTTTCCATATCGCCCGTTGCTTTGGAGTATGCTCCAGTTATAGAATATGGGAAAACTGGTAGAATAAGATTGTAATTGTCTTTTGAATCTTTTTCAATTTTTTTCATCCCTTCGCGATAAGCAAGGTTGCCATTATAATACGCATTAAAATAGGCAGTTACGTTGTGATATGCACGACGACTCCATGTGTTTTTTTGTGTCGAGCATGAAGTCGCTACGATTGCAACAATCACAATAAATATGTTAAGTATTCTTTTCAAGGCTGTGATAAATCTTTACTTTGTCTATTTTACTTCAACTATTGTAGTTGGTGGTATCTCTATATTTCTTTTTTCAACGGCTTTTACGACATTTGTTGCTAGCTGGCGGAAAGCAATCTCCTCGATAGACTCTTTAGTAGCCGAAGGCGTTCCGTTGTCTGAGTCGGTTGCAATACTCTCAATAATAGGTATTTGCCCGATAATTGGTATGTTGAATTTCTCGGATATCTTTTTAACACCATCTTTACCAAAAATATAATATCTATTTTCAGGCAACTCTGCCGGAGTAAACCAAGCCATATTTTCAACTATACCTAATATGGGAACGCTTATTGATTCGGTTCTAAACATATTAATTCCTTTAATTACATCAGCAATTGCCACTTGTTGAGGTGTAGAAACAACAATTGCTCCAGTAAGGGCAACAGTTTGAACTACAGTTAAATGAACATCGCCTGTGCTGGGTGGCGTATCAATAACCAAATAGTCTAATTCGCCCCAATCCGTCTCAAGTAATATTTGCTTAATGGCATTAGTTGTCATAGGTCCGCGCCAAATCAGTGGCTGTTCGGGATCGACAAAAAATCCTATCGAGATAAGTTTCAATCCATATTTTTCTAATGGAGTGATAACGGTTTTTCCTCCAACGTTTTTAACCTCAGGTCTGTCGTATTCTAAAGCAAACATTTTTGGCAGACTTGGTCCGTAAACGTCGGCATCTAAAAGCCCAACTTTGTATCCCAATTTAGATAACGAAATGGCTAAGTTGCTCGAAACAGTCGATTTTCCTACGCCTCCTTTGGTCGATACAACAGCTATTATATTTTTAACATTGTCTAATCCAGACAGTTCGGGATCTTTTTGTAATGCTTTAACATTAATGTTTCCGCGAACTTCGATATTTTCAAAATCTGCCTCCAACTGTTTTACGCACGACTGTCGGATTTGGTTTATTGTGGGGTCGCTATTTTTTTTGAATACTAAAGTAAAAGAGACTCTGTTGTCTGTTACCTTAACTTCTTGCACCATTCCGAGAGAAACAATATCTAATTTGCTTTCCGGATGTGTTACTTTTTGTAAGCTTTTGAAAATATCTTTAACTGTTAATGCCATGATATTTAGTGTATTATAACGATAATTCTTTCATAGGATCCCAAAAATGCTCTTTGAAATTCTCTATTTTATCTTTTGAGATTTTAATCCCTTCTGATTCTAATAATTTAATCATACTATTATCAGCAAAATACCGCTTTCCTGTCAGTACGCCGTTTCTGTTTACAACTCGGTGTGCTGGAAGAGCTTCTGGTAATTTTAATGTGTTGTTTAATGCCCATCCAACAACTCTTGCTCCCTGTTTGCCTCCGATACATGCCGCTATAGCTCCGTATGTTGTAACTCTACCTTTCGGAATCATTCGCACTATCTGGTAAACAGTTTCGAAGTAGTTCGTGGTGGTCATATTCTGGTTCTGTAATTTTTGTCGATTTGTCGAGAATAAATTTTATATATGTAATTGGAAATCCCTGATTCATAAACATCTGTTCGTAAGTCGTTTTTATGGTTAAATAGTGGTTTATGTTTTTGTCAGAATAAATATCTTCATTTGATTCGACAATTTGAATGTTGTTATGTTCGAGAACAATTTTTGTGTATCTATGTAAAAACAGATTATCGGTTTTAAGGTGTACAACGCTGCCAGACTTTAAAAATTGTTGATATCGACTTAAAAATGCCGAATGTGTTAACCTATTTTTGGCACGTCTCGGTTTGATTTGTGGATCGGGAAATGTAATCCAAATTTCATCAACTTCGTCTGTGGCAAAATATCTTGTTATAAACTCTATGCGAGTGCGCAGAAAAGCAACGTTTTTCAGATTTTCTTCGGCTGATGTTTTTGCTCCTCTCCACAGTCGTGCTCCTTTTATATCAACGCCAATATAATTTATGTTGGGATTTTTACGCGCCAATTCTACTGTATATTCTCCTTTTCCGCAACCCAATTCAACTACGATAGGATTACTGTTTTTGAACATCTGTTTGTGCCAATTTCCTTTAATGGGATTATCTTGAAAACGAGCTTCTATAATGTCGGGCTGTACGACATGTTTGTATGTTGCGTTTTCGGCAAAACGTTGTAATTTATTCTTTCCCACTCTGTTAATCTCTCTTTTCGATTCTTATTCCTATGTCAGTTATTGCTTTTAGATTTTCGTCCCGCATGGCGTGATTCATTTTGATGCAATAGTTGCCCTTTTCAGGAAACCTAATATTTGATTTATACGGTATGGCGCTTGACCAAATGCTTCCCCAGCCCTTTCCGTACCACTTGCCTTTTTTATCGGCAAGGATGCAGTTTAGAGTGTCAATAATTGTGTGATTGTTTGGCATTTCAAAATCAACGTAAATTAACAGATTTTGATATCTGTAATTTCCTGTGTTTCTGATGTTAACCAAAATATTGTGTGCGTTTAAAGTATCTTCGATAGTACAATTAAACGAATAAATTGTGTCTTTGTGCCAACTTTCGCCACTTATGGGTATGTTTACTTCATAGACCCTTGTTTTGTCGCATGAAACAGTTAGCAATAGAGCAGTTGTTGTGATAAAAATAACTGACAATATTTGTTTCATCTTGATATTCAGTTAATTGTTTTCTTGTTTTTGATCTTTCTCTTTTCTAAAATTTGTATCGGAAGCAGGCCTTCTCGAATTTTGTTGTTTCCTACTTTTGTTCCGTCTTTTATTTCTACTTCGTGTTTGTTGTTTGCTAAATCTGTCTAAGCTATCTTGACCTACAACGTTTTGGTAATCCATTTTTTCTTCCTGTTCTGGTATAGGGACCTGTAATTCGGTTTTGTCAACTAATTTATCGGGTATTATTCCCTTTTGATTAAGTTCAATAATTTTTTTTACTCTATTTATACTAAGTGGCACAATTTGACTACGTTCGTCATTATCAATGCTATACCACATTGTTGCTTTAAAGACATCGGTTTTTTGATGTATGGCGTCTCCCTCTTTTGTTTTTAAAACTGTCTCTTGGTTGGGGAAATCACGCCGAGCCTCTAAATAGCTGTCAAGCTCGTAGTTTAGGCAACACTTTAGTTTTGAGCATTGTCCAGCCAATTTTTGTGGATTTAGCGATAACTCTTGAGCACGAGCGGCGTTTGTTGCCACTGAAACAAAGTTTCCAATCCACGTGCTACAGCAAAGTTCTCTGCCACAGGCTCCTATGCCACCAATACGTCCGGCTTCTTGTCTTGCCCCGATTTGACGCATCTCTACCCTGATTTTGTACCTCTCAGCTAAAACAATGATTAGTTGTCTAAAGTCAACACGCTCATCAGCAATGTAATAAAAAATTGCTTTGGTCTTGTCGCCTTGATATTCGACATCGCCTATTTTCATATTCAAACCCATATCGCGAGCTAATTTGCGCGACTCCAACATTGTTGAGTGTTCTAACGCCATAACCTCTTTCCACTTTTCGATATCGGAAGGTTTAGCTTTACGATATACTTTCTTGAACTCCGAATCTAATGAAAGATTGTATTTGCGTAGTTGCTCAGGAATTACTTCCGAAGTTAGCGAAACTGTACCAATATCATGGCCAGGAGAGCCCTCGACAGCCACAATATCACCTATTTTAAGGTTTAAATTGTTGACATTGTGAAAAAACTCTTTGCGTGTGTTTTTAAACACAACTTCAACAACATCTTTTTTTAGTTGAATTGTAGGTTTATTGTATAACCAGCTATGTACATTTAGTTTGCCAAAATTAGCTGTAAACTTGGGTTTGTTGGGGTTTTCTTCTGTTTTTTGAATATCATTTTTCTTATATATATTTTGTTCCATATATGGAAAATCTTAATAGTTTAACTTACAAAGTTAATGTTTTTTGAGTTAAAAGTTAAAATCAAATAGCAATTAGCGCTTAACAATGTGCAATTAACAATTAACAATTGACAGCTAAGTGATTGAATATTAATTATTTGCAATGGTTTTCAAGTTGTGGATAATGTCAATATTTATTTTGATAATGTTTACTTTGACACACTTCGCTCAATGCATCGCTCCGCTTAGTGTACCACAATTTTGATTCCGCTCAGTGAACAGGCGCTCCAGTCGTTGAGCGGAGTCGAAATGCCATTAGTAATACAACGCATTGCCAATTGCAATTACTCTGAGAGTCGATAGTTAACGGTAAATCCGAATCTTGCCCGGACTGTTCTATAATAAGTCGATACCACTGGATTATCAATAGTGTGTTCGTAAAATGCGCGCAAGTTAAGACTTTTACTTAATTGGTAGTCAGCGCCGATTTTAAATGCATAATTGATTTTTCCTGCAATTCGTTCTGAAACGTTTGTTGATGAAAGATCAGTCTCATTTGTCGCTAACTGGTGATTATATGTAACATTATCTCGTATTGAGAAGTCGCCTGTAATATTAACATTACTTACAAATTTTCGTTGTCCCCCGCCTCTTGTTTTAAAAACTAATGGAACATCTTTAATTGTATATCCCGACCTTATGGTAAAATCCCAACTTCTAATTTCCGTTAATGTGCTGTTTGTGAGGTTAAGAGCAACATTTCTATCTTTTTTGAAATTGACGCCTGAATTCATTCCATTTTTCCACGTCAAGTTTATTCCTGTCAGTGGATTAAATGATTCTTGGAATGATACTGAATTTGCAATAAATTCAGGAATAAAATATGTCCCCTCTATATTCATAATATCTGAAAAACCATCGGGACCTGCGATATAATCGGGGTTTGATTGGTAGCTACCTATCGAATAATTAGAAACATACGCATGTGTTAATGTTACGTTTCTAAAGTATTTGTTAATAGCTTTAATTTTGCTAAGTCCCTTATAATCAACTCTCCAGTTTGGAGCAGCTGCTAAAATAGATGGAACTATTTTACCCGGTCCTTTTTCAAATTTTTTAGGGTCTGAACCTTCAAAAGCAGCCTTGAAAGCGCCTCTTAGAACATCAGGGCTATTTTCGGTGTAACCCACTGGATAGCCTTCAAAATCAGTTCCAGGATCATATCCTTGATGATTTACAGCACGATTGCGTGCAAGCTCCCAAGCCACAATCTGCCTATACTTCATGAAATTTTCTATTGCTTCTGTCCTGTACGTCTCTTTGCTCACTTTTTGAAATGAAGTACTCATAGCATTAAAAGAGAGTGTGAAATTACCTTGAGTTTGACGATTATAATAGATATACTCTCCGTCAATCTGTTGAAAAACACCATCTATGGCATAATACTGTTTTACTTCGCTTGAAGTGGAGTTATGCATCCAATCGAGCGTTATCTGTAAATCGGAGAGAGGTTCTATGGTTGCTTTAAGAGTAAGGCGTTTTCCATAAGTTAGTGTATATGGATTTACAATCGATTCGTTTATATTGGTTGACATCCACTGATTGTCGAAGACACGGTTAATAAACTCCTCATCGGTTAATCCGAACAGGTAACCCCAACCCGGCGCTGCAAAATTTTTGCTTGCTCCTAAAAAGTCAACATTTTCTTTATATCCGTTTAAAATTGAGCCTCTATCTTCATTGTACGAGAAATTAACGTTTTGTAAACCCGTTGAAACTCGTGTCAAATATTCCATTACAATAGAGAAAGGGCTTTGACTCCGCTCACGTTTACCTCGAACAACTAAAGTGCCATTATCTACGTCTGTTTCAGGAATAATTGTTATTTTGTTGGCATTGTCAATTGTCACTTCAATATTTACGGTTTTGCCTTCGGCATCTTTCAGTTCTGCTGTTACGTCAACAGTTTCTAACCTGTGTGATATTTGACGTTTTTCTCCGGCTTTACATTTAATTCGCTCTCTTTTAAACTCAACATTAATTATCTCTTTCTCTTTGAATCGAGTATCTAACGGTTTCTTGAACTTTTTATGGACGTTGTCAACATATTTAATGGAGGTAAAGAGTTTATTAAAATTTAAGCCTACAGTTAACAAACGATTGTTACTGTTTTGAATCTGATTTCCGAACTTTGGCGGATTATTCCCTTCACGGTGTCCTATTCTCCAGTCATATCTACCAGTATAGCTTGCTGTTGCGGAAGTCCAGCCTAATAAAGGAATTTTATTAATTGGTACACTATATGTTATTTTTGTTGTATGATTATAATCCGAAGTAGTACCTAATTTCATAATACTTGGTATAATCACTTCATCTCTAAGCTTCTCGTAATCTGACATTTCTCTATCTAATCGTCCTTCAGGCTCATCAATTTGTGCTATAACGTTACTTGCAAAATCAATTTTAATTCCGCGCGATAGGTTGTAGCTTAAAATATAGCCTCGTGTCCATCTAAAATCCTTATTATATGAAGGATTAAAAATTTGATTCGGGTTATTAAGATTACGCCGAAGCATCTCATTATATTTTCTTTCAACCTGTGTAGTAAACGACACTTGAGTTGGTGCATACGAGAAGTTCACATCTTTGATTAAAGCGAGGGATTTATGTTGTAAAAACTTAACTGATTTGAACGGTTCAATAACTTTAGGTCTGTTGTTAAAAACATATCCTATAGTTCCAACGTGTCGGCGTTGACTATTAAACTCTGTATTAGGATTTTGCATAAATATATCGGTGAACGAATAGCCTGCTGTCCAGTGAGCTATCTCCCAAAAACGGTTTTTCTGTGATGGCTTACCAATCTTTACGTTGGTAAAGTTAAGGCTCTTACGTCTGGTATAATCTCGCGCAATTTTGTTAAGCTCTTCTTTTTCTTGGCGTGTTAAATTTGGGTTTGCTAATGTAGTCGCTAAAGGAATATCCTGATCTAACGGGTTATATTCAGGCATGACGAACATCTCGCCATAGCCAAAATACATAGGAATTCTAACATTTGCTTTCTGCGGGAAGAATTTTCCAAGTTCAACATTGGTCGAAACATCGTATTGGTTTATGTTTTCCATTTGGCGTTCTTGCATACGTTGCTCTAAAGAGCCGAACCCTGATTTAGAAGTGCTTCCTGCTACGGTAACATTTGCAAAATCAGCAAGTTGTGTAGCAATACGACCGATTGCTGCCCAACCTCCATCATTGGCAAAATCGGTAAGAGCTAATTCATTTATCCATACCTCAACCGATTTAGACAAACCGTCATTTCTCGGGTTACGAATACCTATCATTATAGATTTTACCTCAGCCAAACTTGGGTTTCCTTTTACTTTAATTCTGTTTTTGCCATCTGGCACGACAAATTCTGTTTGAAGATTTATTAAACTTCCAGATTCAGTCATCGCCAAATTACGTTTATTTTTCACCTCGCGGAGGGTTTCAAGTCTTACGTCAAGCATGTTGCTCGAGGGCCACACTTGATGACGACCCCATGAATTATCGGGATAAATGCCCGGTGAAGTAATATCTATGGGGATTTCGTACTCATAGTAGTTTTCACGAAAATCGGCGCCTATTCGTACGAATACATTAATATCGTCTTTTTCTAACTGACCAATATCGGGAATAGCTTCTGCGTGAATAAACATTTCAAGTTTACCGTACCGCCTCATATCCATATCGATATTTTTGTAAACAGCTTTAGCATACCCATCAGGGAGGTCTAAAACTCGCATTGCAAGAGACTGTTCGTTAAGTTGGGCAGATTGAGTGCCACCATGATCTATCTCTCTATCAACTCCCGGTGGCAAAACGTAATTCACAGGTCTTCTTGAGGCATTCTCTTCAATATTTACAGTCAATATATCGAATGAGGTCTGATCGAGATTTATATTTGGGTTTAAACTTTCTGAGTTTTCTTCTAAAACATATTCGTAACGTCTCCAGTCGCTGCGAACTAAATCTAATCGGGCAAAACGCAACACAACAGGCTGATCGAAACCTGTAAGGAACATTCGCATAAATCTAATTGATCGAAAATCAGCAATTTCGCCAACCCTGTCATCAGGTTTTCTAATTGGAATTTTAAACTGATACCACTTAACCGATTTGCTAACTCCATTGGGCATTTTCACGTTAACATCCACAACATCGACTATATATTTTTTGTGTTGCTCGAAATTTTCTTTTGATAAATCGATTCTATATTGAAAATAATTTTCTGATTGGTTTAACGTAAAGTCATTATTTATATCCTCTCCATCAGGCAAAGAGGTTGACTGTGGAGTGAACTGCATATTTGTGTTAACTGGAGTATTGTTCTGTGTGCCAGAGTAGTACCTGTAACGCTCCAAAATGTTATCAGCCGTTATTGGATTATCGTCAATACCTGGACCGCGAAAATATTTAAAGTCGTCTGCCGATGGGTCTCTTCTAACTTTTTCTTTCACCGATTCGGGAATATTTGGGTTAGCCAAAAACGGACCCAAACGTTCTTGAAACTTTGCCAATTCGCCCTCGTTATTTAATCCGTCTAAACCCAAGTCTTGATATTGTCGTGCATTTACGTCATTATCAAATGCGTTAGTAATTGCTTGGCGAGTAGAGACTATACCCCATGCCGTTTCTGTAACATTAACTAATTCGGCTGTTTTGGGCAAACCTTGTTCAAAACTCTTTCGTCCATCTTTGAGCACATCTTCACTAACATCGCCAAGATTGATATATAAAGAGGGATTCTTTGCCAGCCGAACAACCTCATTTTCAGCATCTTCAGCATAAGGGTCCATAAGCCAAAATTCGACAAACTCAACGTTCAAGTTTTCAAAGTCGGACGATGTGATTGCTCGTTGCATACCTCCCCAATTTTGTTCAGGCTCAATTAATTCGCCCTCACTATTAATTCGTTCGAAATTGTAATTATTGCTGCCTCGCTGTCTCGGATAGTAGGATATATTTAAAATGCTAAGGTTGTTATATAAACTTTGCTGATTATCAACATTCGGAAACAGTTGGTTTTCACGAAACTGACAAGTATAAAGGCTTGACATTGCCGATTTACTTACTGGCGAACCATTATTGTAAAACAGTGGATCGATGATATACCAACTCATATGCGCAACCCTGCTTCTATAATCGAGATCATTTGGAGGCAAATAGCTCTCCTCGAAAAGTCGTGGCGTCGAGGCTAAGGACCATTGATACGGTTGTCGTAAGTCGATATTTGATGTTGCTCCTTCAAAATCGTCTATAAAAGCTTTGCCCTTTTTATCAATAACTTTGTTGTGACCAGGTATTAAATGTGCAAATTCTCCCTCTAAAGTTATAGACGAAGGAGCTTTAGTACTTATTAAAGGTATTTTATCGACTAATTTTGTCAAGAAAGGCACTTCACTTCTGTAACTTGCATTTGTACCCCATATTGTGTTGTTTATAGGCTCGTTGCCTAAATTGACTTTCGTAACGAAAGGATTTTCGCGTAAATTCAGAATAGTTGCTCCCATATTAAATTTACTGCCAAAATCGTAGGTCATATGTGCACCCAAAAGTGTTTTTCTTTGCATTGAAAACTTTGTGGAGCTTTCAAGGGTAATTTGAACAGGGGTTCCGCTCTCCATAATCGCGGGGTTAGTAATTGTTAACCTACCCATCATATAATCGACAGTATAATCGCTATTTTCTTGAAGTACTTTCCCTCCATGGGTTACACTTACAGAGCCTCGCGGAATATTCATTGCATTTAAAAGAATTTCAGAGCCTCCTGCCGATTTATATTCGCCTTTTATTGCAAACTTATTTTTTTCTGTGTTTTGTCGTGCAACTGTTTTGGTCGAATCGTACAGTTGCATAAAAACATATTTGTCGGCTTCTGCCATGGCTTCGTTGTTTGACGATGGACCAAACTTTTCTCGTAAATATCTACCAAATGGCTCAAGAACAGGGAAATACAATAATCCTCGCTGTTCGTCAATTGTCACTCCTGAAACAAAATCAAACACCCCGTCTCCTTGGGTTGTACGCTGATTTTGTTGATCTAAATTATCAAGGTTTAATATTCTTATAAGTTGTATTCCATCAACATTTGGATAGTTTGGTGTGGCTAACGAAAACACTTCGCGACCCGTTTTAACATCGTTGTAAACAACATCTAATATGAAATCTTCTCTGTTGATTTGGAACCCTCCCAAACGATATACGTTTTTCATCATCAAGTTCCAGTTGGTATATGATGGACTGAAACTTGTTCCCTTTATTAACTTGACAATAAGAGTCTTAGGAGATTCTACATCGCTTGAAAGTTCACCAACCGAGTTGGTAGAATTGCCATAGGTGTATTTATAAGATACTGCAAGTATTTCATCTGATTTAAGCTGTGTGTTTAATGATATGTATCCCAAAACACTGTTAACTCGATATTCTGCTGTACTTAGTTTCCTTGCGTTTTCAATTATTTCATAGTCTCGACCTATGCGAAATCCTTGCGCTTCAAAACCTGCCATTACATTGGCAACTTGAGAAATATCTCGAATTTCAGGAATATCTTTAACCATGTCGTACAAAGTATTGGCGGTATTACGTGGATTATCTGCCTGACTTTGATTAATGCTAATATCCTGATTTTGAAGATTTTCAACCCTGTTTTCAGCTAAGTCAAGAAAAGCAACTATGTTTCTTGTATTATCGGTAGAACCCTGTCTATTAAGCACCCAAACCTCAACGTTTTGAACTGATATCCCTGACTGAATTAATGGAAGATTTGATAGCGCGTATTCATAGCTATCACGAAAATAGTGATTTAAAAAATAGTGCCTGTTTTCGTCATATTCATCAGCTTTGATATCAAATTTGGTTTTTTGCGCACCTCCTTGAACCTCAATGGTTTTGGTTTCACTTTCTTGTTGTGAGAATACCGTTGTAAGACTAAGTTTGCCAAATTTAAGTTCCGTCAAAACGCCTAAAAGACTTTGATTACCACGAATCAATGAACTGGTAAGCGGTAACGACACATATCCAGCCTCAATTCGTTGTATAATATCATCTTCGTTACCTTTATATCTGATATTTGCTCTATTTTCAAAATCAAAAGATTCTTTAGTATCGTATTTAATCTCTAACTCAAGATTTTCGCCTATTCTACCATTTACATTAATTTGGATATGTTCATCAAAGTCAAAAGTAACATTTCTACGCATTGGTTCGGGAAGCGATTTGTTATCGGTCTTGTCATACTGAACTGCAAATGTCAAAGATGCTTGCCCTCTAACCTTTATATCAATGGTATTGCTACCAAAAATTGTTTCAAAAAATTTACCTCCGATATAAAGTTTTGGTATCAATCCTCCCTGATGTTCAAAGTTTTCATTTCGCGCTCTCTCAGACCAATAGCTTTTTTCTGCTTTAGAAAAATCGTAGTCAACGTACTCTTGGAGTGTCATACGAACGGGCGGACGATAATCTACTTTGCCGTTTATAGTACGTTTCAGCAAATATTCCCCTGTAAGTGGATCATACACAACATCGTCTGTAACAGACTCAGGTAAATCCATCATTAATGGAGATGTAAATTGTGTGCTGTCGTACAATAGACCGCTATCGTCTTCGAAGGGAAAAGCAAGATTTAATGTATCACTGCTGTTTACTTGTTGAGCAACAGATAAAAGGGCATTAATAACAAGAAGATTTGTTAAAATTATTTTGACAATATGTTTCAAAATCGGATGGTAATATTGTTTATAACTGCTTGAGTGAAACCTTTATAAGATCTTCAACATTGGCAAAAGTACTTTTTTTAAGCTCTTTATTTAAAACAGTTTCTACTGCTTTTTTTGAAAATCCTAACATAACTAATGCAGATAACGCTTCATCACGTATAGTATTGTGTGACGGAGCAAACAATTCTTTCTGAGCAGGCGAAGTTCCCAATTTATCTTTTAGCTCGACAATGATACGCTGGGCTGTTTTTAAACCTATGCCTTTAATTGATTTTAAAGCATCTACATCGCCACTGCTAATTGCTATTGTTAACTCATCGGGGTTCATGGAAGAGAGCATCATTCGTGCAGTGTTAGGACCAATTCCCGAAACTGTAATTAATTGTCTAAAAAGTTGTCTTTCCAAATCATCAAAAAAACCAAACAAAAGTTGAGCATCTTCGCGTATTACCTGATGAATATATATTTTCACATCGTCACTATTCCCATTTGACTGAATAGATGAAAAAGTATTAAGCGTGATGTTGATATAGTATCCAATATTACCAGTATCAACGACAACAAACGTAGGTGTGATTTGTGATATACGACCTCTTATAAATTCAAACATAGCGAAATGTAGTTACACAATTAAGTCGGCAAAGTTACTAAACAATTAACAATTAACAATTAGCAATGCGTAATTATTAATAAATTAATTGAATATCAAGGTGTTCTGGACACATCGTATTATACCAATTGTAATTAAAAAAAAGTCCAATCGGTATAAAACATTTTGGGTTCTCTATCAACAATGTCAGGACATTATAAAAGAGGCTGTCTCTTTGCAATTATGAAACAGCCTCCATTTTTATATAACAAACAATAAATTTATTTCACTACCCACGTATTGCCTGAATTAAGCAGGTCGTCCACATTTTTAATTTTTGCTTTTTGCTTAACTTCTGCAATCTGTTGTGTAACTTTTTGATCATAAGAATCTCCTTTAACTGCACGGATAACTCCAAGAGCTACAGGCAGATCAGGATACGACATATTACTTAACATTAAATGCACTCCAGGATTTCTCTGATGTGCGTCGTGTACAAGAATATCATCAATTGTATAGCCATCTTTGCCTATAGTAACAGCTTTTAATTTAAGTCCATCAAGTACTAAGCCTTTGTCTTTATCTTTGCCGAAAATCATCTTCTCGCCATGTTTCAAAACTATTGTCCTATCGTCTCTGAAATCTCTAGAAGTAAAAATTTCATGTGTTCCATCATTGAAAATCACGCAATTTACCAACGATTCGACAACTGCAGCGCCTTTAAAACGAGCCGCTTCTTCGAAAATATCGCTCGAAAGTTGTACCATTACATCAATTGTTCTGGCAAAGAAATGTCCTTGAGCGCCTATAACCAATTCTCCCGGCCTAAATGGAGCCTCAACTGTTCCGTATGGAGATGTTTTAGTTTTTGCACCCATTTTTGATGTTGGAGAGTACTGACCCTTTGTCAGCCCATATATTTCGTTGTTAAACAAAACAATGTTCAAGTCAATATTACGTCTCACTGCATGTATAAAATGGTTTCCTCCGATGGCAAGAGCATCTCCATCGCCTGTCATTTGCCATACACACAGGTCTGGATTAGCTGTTTTTAAGCCCGAAGCAATTGCCGGAGCTCTTCCATGTATGCCATGAAATCCGTATGTTGACACATAGTAAGGAAATCTCGACGAGCAACCTATGCCCGAAACAACAACTACCTTTTCTTTAGGACAGCCTATGTTAGCCATTGCTTTAAGAACCGAATTTAATATTGCGTGGTCTCCACAACCGGGACACCATCGAACATCTTGGTCACTTTTAAAATCTGCTGGTTTATATTGAATATCTGCCATGATTATTT
>DAOOBP010000023.1:0-27129 GCA_035407925.1 Salinivirgaceae bacterium | reverse complement strand
GAAAGGTCGCTTCGATAAACTCAGCGACCGAGTATGTCGCATTGTTCACGCAGGCCATGTTTTCAATGTACAAACGTAATGCATTGTGTCTATACACCCAAATCTATCATACCATCACGCTCAACGCATCATTAATTGTTTTTTTGTCATGTACTAAGCAATCTTTTATAAAATTTCACAATGGTAAATGCCGACGTAACATATACATATTCCAAAAGAGCGATAGTGAAGTTTGGACTATAATAGCTGTCCAATCGGTATTAGCTTTATTATGTTAATTTTTGCATTTATAAATTATTATTCAGAAGCCTGAACTACCTCTATATCTGTACTTATCAACTGTTTATATCGATTTCCAGCTGCTTCCATATCCATGTCGCCTTCTTTGAAATTCCAAATTATCTTAACCTTACTGCGTTCACTCAACTTTTCTAATAAAAACATCAGTTTAGTTATTTGTTTCGCTGTGCTTGTTGAATAGTACTCTAAATCAAATGTAAAAAGTGTTTCCTCATTAGGTTCATCAATATACATTTTAAACCAATCAAATACGGTTTCATAAAACCCGACAGCATCTTCTGGTAAGCTTTTTTTAGAAATAGAAAAAATTCCCCTCTCGGGATCAAACAACACTCGTGGAGAATCTTCTGTTTCTTCTATAAACAATGGATAAAGCATAATATTTACTCTGTTATTATTCTAAAATCATCATCTTCTATCACAGGCAGAACTTCCATTTTAAAGTTAAGATTAGTAAATTTTTCAAATCTTTTGCCACTATTCAACATGTCTATATCATCAACTTGATAGCACCATATAACCTCAACCTCTTCTTTTATATTTTTCAAGAAGATAAAAATTTTTGATAGTTGCTTAGCCGAAGATGTATTAAAGTACTCTAATTCAAACCGAAAAATTGTTTTCTTCTTTGGATTTTTAGCGTGCTCCTCTAACCATCGGAAAATGGGCTTATAAAACAGAAACGCATCTTCTGGCAACGAGCGTCCGGATATTAAAAACTCTTCTGCATCTCTGTCCAAAACAACTTTCGGAGTATCTTCTGTTCCATCATATATAAGTGGTGTCATACTCTATTTTATTCAATGTAAATCTGGAGAATAAAAAACGATTTTTTGTCGTCAATGTCTTGGAATGTATATCGAATTTTATCACTACTCTTCATTTTAAGTTCTATAAACCCCAAGCCTGATTCTTTTGGACTATCTATTTGAAAATCAAATAAACACTTGTTATAATAATCGTCGAGCTCCTTATGATTTAGACTGTTAACATAGTCAATTTTACTCTTAACTTCATCAATATTTTTCTTCAAAATATAGTTGCCCGTATTAAGAACGTGCATTCCGTTTTTCTTGTTAATAAAAAATATTCCCGGATTACCTTTTCTCTCATCATTTCGAAGTGCGTGTTTAACAATGTTTTGTATCATTTCAACCATCATATTAAAAACAATTCTCTTGATGTGTCCCATGCCCTCCATTTGATTTTCGATAATATTCAACAAGTTAATAAGATTTTCTTGATTGAAAATACCATTATAAATGAGCTGCACCTCTTTTTGCTTTAGTAGCTGATGTAGAAAAAAGATATTATCTATCCTTACAAGTTCTGTATCATCACTATCATCTTCTTCTCTGGGAGTTATACATGTATGAAAATAAAAATATGAACAAACGTCATCTATCTTATGAAAATGATAAGATATTTTGTTGTTAGATTTTTTTGCAATTTCTATTAATCCTAATCCTGCTCCGCCCTTTTCTGAGATTTCGTTTTCTGTTAAAACTTCTTTGTAATACAATTTCAAATCTTCTGCTTGTAAACTCTGTATCTTTTTCAAAAGTCCGTCAACATGTTCAATATTTGAATTGAATATATGGTTTACCGTTGTTACAAAATAGTTCCCATCTTTCTGTTCGATAGCGAAAAGACCCTGGTGTTCATCTACAACATCTTGATGCCTTGTAATATTTTGAAGGCTTTCAACCATTATCGAAAAAACTCGCTTCTTAATCCTGGCAGACTCCCCCGCCTGATTCATAGTTGTTTCTGCCATCATGATAATTAAGTCAGTAATTTTTTGACTGAAATGCCCATGATAAACATAACTCAAATCGGAATCTTTAAAGCCGTCGTACAATTCAAAAGCTAATTCTCTTTTTTCCAAATCCGAACTGAACATATTTTAAATCAGATTAATAATGTGTCAATTAATAAAAAGCTATCTTTGGCTAACAAAGTTAAAATTATTTTACATTAAATAAAAAGATAAATCAAACAATTTCTATTATTCCTTCAAAAACATTTTTTGCAGGTCCTGTTAAAAAAACATCAAAAACCCTATTTGTCATGTTAAAGCTAACAATTAACTCTCCTCCCTTAGTTTCTAAAACAATATTTTCACTTTGTTTTATTAGCCCCAAATAATACGACACTATTGACGAGGCAACACTACCAGTCCCGCAGGCTAATGTTTCATCTTCTACACCTCGCTCATAGGTTCTTATTTTAATTTTATTGTCAACAATTTGGCAAAAATTAACATTTGTACCCTCAGTATATATTTGGGTGTCGTATCGCAACTTACGTCCAATCTCTTTCATATCGTAATTCTCAACATTATCTACAAAAACAACCAAATGCGGAGAGCCTGTGTTGATTTTATACATGTTATCGTTTACAGCTTCTGGCAGAGAAGAGTCAGACATTTTCAATCTGATTTGTCCATTAGATAACAGCTCTGCTTTATGTTCTCCGTCAACTGCAAAAAACGTGGTTCTTTTATCGAACAATTTTAGATTATGTGCAAATAGTACAGCACATCTTCCTCCATTGCCACACATTGTCCCCTCATGTCCGTCGCTATTAAAATAGCGCATATAAAAATCGCCGTTATCGCTATTTTCTAACATTATTAAGCCATCGGCGCCTATAGCAAAATGCCTATCACAAAGAAAAGATATATCTTCTGATGTAAGCGTAGAATATTGCTGGGAACGGTTATCAAGCATTATGAAATCGTTTCCTGCTCCGTGATACTTGAAAAATTTTATCTGTTTTGATGTCATAAGCGGTAAAATTTGCAAAAAATTGTACTAAAAAGCGATAAAAATAGAAATTAAATATGACAACATGTCATCAAAGGTTAAAAGTTCGTTAAAAATTTATCGCTAAACAAATAGATTTAAGATTAAGTACGTTAATTGCAATATAAAAATTATGAACATCAAAACAATCAAAACAACCAAGAAGTAGAGACGGAGCGTGCTACGTCTCTACTTTATAAACTTTAAACTTTTAACTTTTAACTCAGATAATATGAAACGAAATACTTTTTTTCTTAGTTTGCTTACCGGATTTTCTGGTGGCGCTATTGTTTTAATGGCACATCTGTTTTTCTCAAATCCCAAGGAAAACAACTCACATTCAACTGTTGAATTTAAGAATTCAGTACCTGTACAACTGACTGAATCAGTTCAGAAAGTGCAAAATAGCCGTTACGTTGATTTAACTACAGCTGCACAAAAATCTGTTGATGCTGTTGTACACGTTAAAACGTTAAGTTCACGACAAAGTCAAAGTTATTCAAATCCATTTTTAGATTTTTTCTTTGGTTCGCCAAACTATGGCTATGAGCGAAACCCTGTTATTTCAACGGGTTCGGGAGTAATAATTACGAAAGATGGGTTTATTGTAACCAATAATCATGTCATTGAAAATTCTAATAAAATTGAGGTAACTTTGAACGACAAGCGAACATTCGAGGCTCAACTTATTGGGACTGATCCGAGTACTGATATTGCATTATTAAAAATTGAAGGAGATAATTTCTCTTGTCTGCCTTTTGGTAGTTCAGATTCAGCAAAAGTTGGCGAATGGGTATTAGCAGTTGGCAATCCATTTAATTTAACATCAACGGTTACTGCAGGTATAATCTCTGCTAAAGCTCGAAATATCAACGTTATAAACAAAAAGTATGGTATAGAGTCGTTTATACAAACCGATGCCGCAGTTAATCCTGGAAATAGTGGTGGCGCATTGGTTAACAGCAAGGGCGAGCTAATAGGTATAAATACAGCTATTGCTTCTCAAACAGGAACATTTACAGGATACTCATTTGCGGTTCCGATTAGTATTGTTCAAAAAGTTGTAAGCGATTTAATTGAGTTTGGTGAGGTTCAGCGAGCGATATTGGGAATTGTTACAAGCGATATCAATAGTCAGTTAGCTGAAAGATTTAACCTAAAAGTTTTAGATGGAGTATTAGTCCAGCAAACAGAGGCTGGCAGTCCTGCAAGCGAAGCAGGTATCGAGCCGGGCGATGTTATTACACATATTGGAACTATTCAAGTTAAAACACTCTCGGAGTTTCAAGATCACTTAATACGTTTCAGACCCGGGCAAGAAATATCGTTGACAATAAACCGCAACGGAAAAGTAATAGATAAAAAAGCAATTCTCCAAAATCGTTTTGGCTCAACCGATATTATTAAAAGAACCGATGTTATGAACGTATTGGGAGCTATATTTAAGCCTGTTAGTAAAAGTGATGCCAAAAGTTTAGGTATTAAAGGGGGATTGCAAGTTGTTGATTTAGAGAAGGGTAAGTTGTTAAATGCTGGTATAAGGAATGGATTTATTATAACATTTGTAAATGGTCAAAGTATCTTGAAAATTGAAGATCTGAATGATGCATTGAATAAAGCAACAAAAGGAGGCGTGTATGTTGAGGGTATTTATCCTAACGGCATGAGGGCTTATTACGCTTTTGGACTGTAAATATAGGCACAAGGTAAAAGGGACAAGGTAAAAGTTGAAAAGCGCTTGCACTTTGCTCCTTTTACCTTTTACCTTTTAAAATTCAAACTTCAACTGTACGCGTATTCCAAATTTTGGGATTTCCGTTTGATTGGTTACATTTTCTTGATAATCAAGATATGTAAGCCTCCAAGTTGCATCAATTCTAAAAAGTTTAAATATATTCTCTATTCCCGCGCTCGCCTCTACATAAGGCACGGTTAATTCGCTCAATCCTTCAGGAAATTGCATCAAATTCCTATTTTTATCGCTTACTCGCCCTATCAATCCTTTAGTGGAAACAACTTCTCTCCATTTCAGTTTACGGAATAGTGGTATTCTGTTAAAAAAGAAACCGTCAAAATGGTGTTCTGCAAGCAAACTAACGTATTTGTCGGAGACAAATTCATAATAATTCATCATGTTAAATGCAAAATTATCGTAGGCATACGTTTCGTTACCCTCGTGTAGCTGAAGTAGTGGGTATGGTGCATTACCAAAATAAATTCCCATGTCCAAAATATATTTTAAACGACCTATGGGGTTAATATTAAATCCATGCTCAACACTTGCATGAATACGATAATATTCATATTCACTATCGAAAACTCCTTTTAATCCTGCTGTAATGTCAAGATTAAGTATAGGATAATTTGTTCCGAGACTAACCCGCAGAAACTCACCCAATAAGAATTTCTCATTGTATGCATATCTGGTATTTAGAGTTATTTCGGTAGTAGGAAGTTTTTCTTTATTTGTCTGCTCTCCATTAGCAAAAACAACAAAAGGCACGTATTCGGTACTCCAAATTTGTCGAGTATTTATTTTCAGAGTATTCGATAATCCCTGGAACCATTCGTATTCGAGGAATAACTCAGCTTCATCGACCATTGTAAGCTTACGATTATATGTTCGTTGCAAAATAGAAGCTAAAATATTGTCTTGTGTGAATGCGTTTTGACTTATTCCCAATTGTTCAATGTCGTGTTTTACGTTCCAGCCTGCGGTTCTTCGCGGATTTTTATTGAACATATAAAGTCCACCGCTTGCGAATTTCCACCTATTATCGCCAGTGCCGTAAGCTACGTGTCCTGTTAACATCAGCTTTTTGCTAAATTCGTTACTGGTTCGCCCTCCAAAACGGAGTCTATTGCCTTCTATAGCATTAAAACTATATAGTTTGTAATACGGACCTATTTCAAAGTACTTACAAACATAATGACCTCCAATCAATGTGGTAATGATATCCACCCAAGTCTGAAATATTGGAACTTCTTTAATGCTATCGACCATATCATAAATCTGAAGCTCTTTTTTAGTTAACTCCATGTGTCTTAACTGATTCCATTCTTCATTGGAGAGTTTATTAACACTATCGAGAGTAATAAACTCTTGAGCTAATTGAGGGTTAAAAAATTTATCGTCTCGTTTTTTCCCTACTACAACATTTTTATATGATGTGGTTTTGTTTCCAAATATACCTGACGTTTTATCAGATATATTAAAGTCGATAAAAATATCTTCGGTTTTTGTAAACCACAGGCTATCACCAACATACTGATACTCCAAATCATAAATCAAATCATTAACAAAGTTTAGATTTGCATCCTGAGCCAATCTGGCATTTATTTTAGTCAAGGCAAATGTGGTATCGTGTATCCAAAAGTTGCCTGTAAAGGTAGGTTCTTGTGAACGTCTGGGTAAGTACGATATTTGATAACACCACCTATTATCAATATACGCGCTATCTATTAAATAATATTTGTAATAAACTGTTCCAAAAGTTGCGAGCGGGCTGACGAAGCCTTTACCAAAAAGCTGCAAAAAATTATCGTATGGATTTACCTTCAAATACATCTGTCCAGTAAATTGTGATAGTTGATCGTTTTTTACGCCGCTTACATTGGTAGCTCGTATGACTTCTTTCTCTTTTTTTGGATTTTTCTGATAATATAAGTCTGATACTGTTTCAGTTATAAATATAGGAAGATAGCTCTTACCACTTACTAAAGAGGTGTCCACATAATCAAAAATAAATTGAAACTGTTTAAACAAGCGGCTTTTCTTGAAGTTATCGTCAACGTTGCTAATATCAAATTCCATTTTATTATAAACCTCTGATTCCCAGAACTCAAGTCTATCAGTATTGTTTATGCTCCTGTGTGCATGGAGAGAATCAAGCAAAATCAAAGCAGGATTTTTACTGGGCTTGACAACAACTTCTTGTAAAGAAATAGATGCTGCAGTAAGTTCTACATCTATTTCTTGAAACTGTGCTTTTTTTACTAAGCGTGCTTCTCTATTGTAGCCTATATATGAAAATACGATACTGTCGGAAGCCGTCCGAGTTTCGATATGATAATTACCCTCAATATCACTAATGACGCCAATTGTTGTGCCTTGAAAGGCTATACTAACAAATGCAAGTGGTTCTTTAGTTGCGGCATCAAGAACTTTTCCCCTTACTTTTGTTAGTTGTGCATAAGTCAAGCACGGAAAAAAGAATATGATAACGTAAAGAGAAAATCGCATAGACGTTTTTAATAATACTATCTATCTTCGTAAAACAAAGTTTTCACCAAGATATACTTTTCTTACTTGTGGATCGACACTTAATTCTTCAGCAGTACCAGACTTAAGAATTGAGCCATTAAAAAGCAAATATGCTCTATCGGTAATACTTAGCGTTTCATGAACATTATGGTCGGTAATTAAAACACCGATGTTTCTCTCTTTTAAATTAAATACAATTTCTTGAATATCTTGAACTGCTATAGGATCGACCCCAGCGAAAGGTTCATCAAGCAATATAAATTTTGGATTAATAGCTAAAGCACGGGCTATTTCTGTTCTACGGCGTTCGCCTCCAGATAACTGTATTCCGAGACTTTTTCTAATTCTTTGTAGTCCAAACTCATCTAGTAACTCTTCAAGCTTTTCGGTACGATACTCTTTGCTGTACCGTGCCATCTCCATAACTGACAAAATATTATCTTCGACACTTAGTTTACGAAAAACTGACGCTTCTTGTGCTAAGTAGCCAATCCCCTGTTTGGCGCGAAGATAGACAGGTTCTGTGGTTATCTCTTTTTGATCGATAAAGATTTGTCCCGAATTTGGTCTTATTAAACCAACAATCATATAAAAGGAGGTTGTTTTTCCCGCCCCGTTCGGTCCCAATAAACCAACTATTTCTCCTTGATTAACTTCAAGGTTTACACCTCTTACTACGGTTCTTTTACCATATCGTTTAACCAAGTTAGTTGCATGTAGCTGCATAACGTTTTAAAAGTTTTGAGCACAAATATAGTTAAAAATAAAAGTTAGATTCAATTAGCAATTAACTGTTAATTGTTGTGTGTTTTTAAGCTACAGGACAATTAATTGCAAATCAGACACTTAATAAAAAGAAAACTGCCTAAAATATTTTAGGCAGCTTTCCAAAATCAAAATTTTAAAAGTATGAAAAATCTATTTAAATAGAACAAATTCAATGCCAAAACGTAGTTTGTAATAAATAAACAGATAATTTAAGGGTTTGCCTTAATTTTGGTAATCAAATTCTATTTTGACAACAAGTTCATAATAGTTTTGTAAACTAATATCGGAGCTACTTCAAATGAGTATCTCTTTTCTATTCTTTCCGTAAATTTGTGCGCGTCTTTACCAAAAGCGCCTATATCAAGTACTGGTAAATCAAGTTTCTGCATCTCTTCTAACGGAAGTGAATATTTAGTACCATATCCCGGCATATTATTTTTTAATGCAGCAATTATTTTTGGATCTTTAGGTGCAGCTCCATAACTTAAATCTGATATGTATGGGAAAAACTTTTTGTAAACCAATTTGTAATCTGTTTTAGTTGAATTAACGGCATCAGCGACAGCTTCGAGCAGAGCCTTCTCTTTTGGTCTTTTCCCTTCTACATAAATGTGAGGATAATATGGTGGTGTAAAATAAACTATTACAATCGGCTCTCTGTCTGACCATAGTTTGTGTGTCTCTTCAACAATTTTTAGTGCAAAATCCCTTTGATCTATTGATTCATCTTTTAGCATTGAATTTGAGAGCTTCTCTAACTGTTTGTCTAGCTCAGCGCCCATTTCTGCTTTAACTTTTTGATACAACTCTTCGTATGAAATAACTCTGCTTTCCCATGGCAATTTTTTGAATTTACGTCCTGCTAATTTGCAAAATCTTTCGTACTGAGTGTTCAAATTATCAATTGTATTTTTGAAAGCCTCTTTCCCTGCCTTGATCATTTTGTTTAAAACTTCATCAGGCGTGCTTATGTGTGTTGCATAATTGAAAAAGAGAGTTGCTGTTTTGGCGGTTTGAACAGAGTATTCGGGCTTTAAGTCACGTTGTCTTAAAGTTATAGGCGGTAAAGATACTTCTCCCTCAGCGATATCGCAAAAATCGGCATTTAGGTTTATTCTTGTCGTAATTGCCGAAGCTATTTGGTTGGCATCAACCCCTTTAAATGATTCTCCGACGTGTGTCTCTTTTCCTACAACATAGAACGATGGCATAAGCTTGCCAACTGTACCGATATAAACATATTTGTTTTCATCTCCTTCGTATTCAGAGGTCATGTAATCGGTATCTAATAGCGCTAAATAGTCGAAATTTTCTTTTTCTTGAAGTTTAATAAATTCAGGAATAACAGATAACATACCTGCCGAGTTTCCTTCTTCGTCGCAAACTGCTGCGAAAATCAAGTTCCCCTCGAAGTTTTCAATATCTTTCGAAATCTCTTCCATAACAGCCATAATAATGGCATCGCCTGTTTTCATGTCAAAGAGTCCGCGCCCGAATAGATATTCTTCCGACTCGAGATCTTTTCTTACTTCAGGTGGTAATGTCGATGCTATTTCTTTAAATTTTTCTGTAAGTTCGTATGGTTTATTTGCAAGATGTTTCAATGTTCCATAATCAGAAATACCAACTGTATCGGTATGTCCAATCATTATTATTGTTTTGTTGCTTTTGTTTTTCTCACCTTTCATAATTGCAATAAGCGACCTGCGACCTAATTTATCGTTGGGCACGTCAACAAATTTCAAATAATCAGGGTGTTTTTTGTAATAATCCATCTCCGAAAAGATCTCGAATACTTTTTGAACAGAATCCAATTCTCCAGGCGTCTCAACAACGCTAAGCTGATTTGTTAACTCAACGGCGATTTGTTCTATTCTTGTCGAAATTTGTTTGTTCATAGTCTGTCTGTTTTTATTATGTTATCATTTGTTAGATACATTAAGATTTAATTGTTCTATTTGCACATACTTCACTAATTAACGCAAAGATATTAAAATTTGTGAATGTAGGGAGTGTTTCAAGACTTAAATATACGGCGCTGCAAGGATAATATCTTGTTACTCTTTGTATTATAATTTACACACGTTGTTAAGAATAGATAATAAATTTTTTTATTTTAAAAATTTAAATCTGCTCATTCATCTTTCTGTTTTTAGTGAAAAAGTTTGCTATTTGATAATTTGTGTGCGTTAAAACGATAACCAACAGATAATTCTGTCTGTCCATGTCCAAAAGAAAAAGAGTACGGTGATTTACTTATAGAGGTTTGAGTACCTGTAACCCCAGAAAAACAGACATAAAAATCGTTCTTTTGATAAAGAAGCGAGACTCTAGATTGGAAAAAGAAAGCAGATTTAAGCCCTTTTTCAATGGGCGCACCATTATCGTAACGTGCTGAATTGTTGAAAACTCCGTATCCGGGAATTAAACTTATATTTACACAAAAATATTTTTTAATAACAAATGTATAAGCATATCCAACGGTTGCACCAAAAGAAATAGCGCCCATATTGCTTAATTGTGAAATATCTTGAAAATATTTCATTGCAAAGTGGGGTATGAAAGTTGTATCAGCATTTAAAGTGTTGTAGAATACAAAAGTTCCTAAAATTAACGAGCCAACACTCTTTTTCTGCTTTTCATTAAAATTGAATACAGCTTGATACGAAAATTTGTCGTTGTTAACAATATAATTAGCGACAATACCATAATTCCCAATTTTTAAATCTGCTTTTGGATAATCGCTATCATAATTCCAAAGATCAAAGTAGTCCGACATATTAGAAAAATAGAAACCTTTGTATAACTGAAAATATCCGTCAATAGCCCAATGCCGTAGAATGAAATTATATTGAAAATCAATGCTTTTAGTATCTCCGAGCTGCCTACTGCTTTTCCTGCTCGATGGAATCGAGTATGCTAACCCAAGTCCAAACCATTTGTAAGATGCTTCAAGACCTATAGCTAACTTACTGTTTGGCTCATACTCTATTAATTTACCCGAAGAAACATCTAAAGCGCTGAAGCTTACAAATTTATGAGGAATGTAAATACCTGCAATTAGTTTATCATTAAAACTTACAATATAGGCGGTATCAACCTCCTTGCTTTTGAACAAAGAGGGAAACAACGATTTTGCCGAAATATTAAGCGTAATCATTGTCAATAGCAATAAACATGTTGCTCTAACCATATCTTAATCTATAAAAATCGGTTTACTTAATATTGTATTGTAAAATTCGGATGAGAGTGATAAAAGTTGATTTATCGCATGTTCTGATTCGTTATCAATTCTTATGCTTTTACTATTCACATAGAGGTTTATATGTTGACTAACAACCTCATCACTAATGTCTTGCGCATGACGTTTTACGTAAGGCATCGGCTTCTCAGGATTATTTAGTGCATACTTTACGCTCTCTTGCATAATTTGTTGAATATCAATCTTTATCTTCTCAGGCAAATCTCGTCTAATTGTAATTCCACCAAGAGGTAAAGGTAATCCTGTTTGTTTTTCCCATTCATGTCCAAGATCTGCGACTTGCTGCAAACCACGTTGTTTATAGGTAAAGCGGGTTTCGTGAATAATCAAACCTGCATCAACTTCGCCCTCTAAAATGGCTCGCTCAATATCTGAAAAGAGATAAACTTTTTTCGTTCTGATATCAGGAAAAAGCCTTTTTAACAGCAGGTTCGCCGTTGTATTTTCACCTGGAATTGCTATTTTCTTGTGTTTCAGGTCTTTAAGCTCTATTTTGTGTTTGCTAATTATCATGGGACCATTTCCAAATCCAATAGCCGAACCAGAACGTAAAAGCTGATAATTTTTTGAAATAAGAGGGTAATTATTAAAGCTTATTTTAGCGATATCAACCTCATTATTAGATGTTAATTTGTTAAGTATGTCTATGTCGGCGAGCGTGAGTTCAAAGTTGTAATTCAGAGTATCGATACGCTTATTTACAATAGCTTCGAACATAAAAGTGTCGTTCGGACATGTTGAAAAGGCTAATTTGAGTCTCATGGAAATTAAAAGTTAAAAGTTAAAAGCAATGAACAATTAGCAATTACGAGTTACGAGTTACGAATGCGGTGCATTTCTTTGTACCTTGCACTTTGTACCTTGCACCTTGCACCTTCATAGAAGTTTGGCATATTCATTTCATTATCAGTTTTTATTTTTTTATTATGTTGTTAACAACCTCATTTACAGCTAACGACAAATTGTTTATTGCAAGTTCAGTTTTCCACTCCCTTTTATCTCTAACCCCAACCATATTTGAAACAGCCCTCAGTTGCATTGATTTTATCCCCATTGAAAAACAAACATAAAAGACGGCTGCCCCTTCCATTGATTCAATATCGGGATTAAATCTCGATTTCAGAGCATCAATAGTTTTCTTATTTGCGTGTACTGTATCGCTGGTAATTGCTTTAACTTTTCTGTACTGTTTCGTGTTTGTCTGAAAAGTAGGTTTTAAGCAAGATGTTTGTTCAACACTATTGTCAAAAACATTGAAACCTGCTTCAAGCCATGATATTACGTTGCTTTCTGTTTCAACAATTCGGTCGGAAAAGCAATCTTCAATAACTTCAACTACACTGCCTAATTCGATGTCTGAATTATACGATCCGCAAATTCCTGCATTTAGTATTATGTCGTATCTGTTTTTTGACAAACACTTTGTAAGATTGAAAATTGTAGCTGCTATTCCTATTCCTGTCACCAAAATATCAACGTTCGCTATTGTTGAACTTAACAATGTTTTGCCCTGTTTTTGTTTTGTGTTAACCAACAATAGTATTTCATCAAATGTTGCTGCAACAATAAGAATTGTCATTTTTAATCGTTTAAGCGTTGATTTGGCTACTAAATTACAAAATATCAACTTTAAATCCGTAGTTTTATTATTTTTGCAATTCTAAATGTGTAAACAAAGTTGGTTGTCTTTTTGTGTATATGGTTAGATGTGAGCGCTTTATTTCAACTTTTGACTTATTTTAGGTACAATTAAGATAACAAAACAGCTTGATTTACACAGCAATTATAAAAAAAATAATACGACATAAAAACGATGGATAATAAAAATATAGAGACGGATTTAGAGAATGGCTATTTGCGAGTCGAACAGTTTAATGAAGAATCGACAAGTTCTATTAGTTCACACTATAAAGATATATTAAGGTATTTAGGCGAAGATCCCGAACGTGAAGGGTTGTTAAAAACACCCAAGCGTGTAGCTAAAGCGCTTCAGTTTTTAACTCAGGGTTACTCCATCAATCCAGATGAGATACTTCGTTCTGCTATTTTTGAGGAGGAGTATCGCCAGATGGTTCTTGTAAAAGATATTGATTTGTATAGTTTGTGCGAGCACCACATGCTACCTTTTTTTGGTAAAGCTCATGTTGCTTATATTCCTAACGGATATATAACGGGATTGAGCAAAATTGCACGAGTAGTTGAAGCGTATGCACGCAGGCTACAGGTACAGGAGCGATTAACTGTTCAAATTTGTAATTGTATTCAAGATGCTTTACATCCATTGGGTGTAGCGGTTGTTATTGAAGCTCAACACATGTGTATGCAAATGCGAGGGGTGCAGAAACAAAATTCGGCAACTACGACATCTGCTTTTACGGGAGCTTTTTTAAACTCATCGGCAACGCGCGAAGAATTTTTCCATTTGATAGGAAAAACATTACGTTAAACTTTGGATAGTGCAACGAATGTTAATCTAATTCATATATCTTATTAATGGTGTAGTTTTTAGGTGAATCAAAACCATATATATTTCTCATCTCTGCATCTTCATAAAATCCACTAATTGTTTTTTCAGAGGGCTTAAATCCTTTTCTTTCTATATAACTTCTACATGCAAAAAGTCCATATCCGCCGTTGATATTCGTAATAGGTGGTACTTCGCTGCTAATTCCACTGCTACGAAACCAAATTTGTTCGGCATAATTTTCATCGGCTATCACATATTCAAAATTGACTTTGCCAGGATATCTGCGCATACCGTCTGTAGGAGGTGTTAAAACCTCTTTTAAGGCGTTGTATATATCAGCGCCTCTGACACCCATTGATTCCTCGCCTTCGTAGCCCATTTTCTGCATTGCGACTGGGAGACTTATGGTCTTTTTGTTGTAATTGTCGGCGCTATACCATTCATAGTAATTAAAATATACTTTAAGTTTCGCTCCTCCTGAATATCTAGGTAGTCTAAATCTTGTGCCAAAAAAAGTGTTTTTAGTAAGATTGTATTGTTGTCCGGAAACGGGGTTAGTTTGTTGAAATGCAACTAACGGGTGACACAAGGAAGTTACGACTTTACCATCTGGCAAAATAACTTTTAGTTCGTAAGTATATATCATGTTTTTATCGTTTTTATATGGTAATGTTTCGGTACTTGCGTAAACATGATGTTTGTCAACAGCAAATACGGTTTGCCCTTGTGCATTTACACTATCTTTTGTTAAAAACAATTTATTGAAGACCATTGTCTTAATTAGGTGGTTTTTTTCATTTTTTACAAATATCTTAACGCTTAAATCTGCATTGTACATTAAACTATCTGGATTTGTAGCCATTACGTATGCCGATTCATTTCCCGAAAAAACTCTGTTTATTCTAACATAATGAATGGTATCGCTTGGGTCGAGTATAGAATATACCACAGGTATATTTTCCCATGGACCTGAAATGTCAACGTCTGTTTCGCATGAAACTAGTATTACACAAGTGACAATAAGTGATAAAAGTGAAAATCTCATTTTGTTAAGGTTGATTTATTTGGCTACAAATTTAGCTTTTTATTAAAAAAAAACTATTATAAGATGGAATTTTATACCGATTGGACATACACTATAGTCCAAACTTCGCTGTCGCTCTTTTGGACTATGTGTCTGTAACATCGGTATTTACCATTGTAAAATTTTAAAAAAGATTGGACTATTTTAAAATTACAATTGGTATTATTTGCGTTAGCTTTGGCTAATATGTGCAAATTTTTAACTCACAAGATTCTTAGTACATGACAAAAATTTACAATTATTTGTATGTCATTGGAAATAAGGCGTTTGAAAAACATGTAACAATTAGTTTTATTCGCTTATCGAGCAGAGGCTAAATACTCCACTTAAAGACCACTCTTCGACAGGTTCAGTGACTGTGTTACGTCGGCTGAGTTTATATTTCGACAAGCTCAATAACCGTCGAAGCCAAAGTCATAGGCTACCTATACTGCAAGGTCGCTTCGACAAGCTCAGCGACCATATCGAAGTAACGCAGCAGTTGGGCACTTATGAGACACCGCCGATTATTGTGTAGCTATTTTACCTTACATAAAAAAACTATGTGACTATGTGGTTATTAATTAAGTAAGGTATTCATGCGGATATCCATATCCTTTTTTAAATAGGATTAATTTGTATTTGCCCACCAATTGCTCTTAGAACTTTCATTATTGTCTCAAATTGAGGTTTAGAGCCTTCAGATAAGGCTTTATACAAGCTCGGTCTGCTTAGTCCCGTTTCTTGAGCAATTTTTGTCATACCGATTGATTTTGCAATATGCCCTATTGCTGTAATAACATCTGAATCATTTCCTTCTGCCAAAACAGTATTAAGATATTCAGCAATCATTTCATTACTATCTAAATAGTCTGATATATCAAATCTTGAAACTTCCATTTTTCTATTATTTTATTGTTTTTAAAATCTCTTTTGCTTTTGGTTGATTCAACCAGCAAATGCAATTATTTTCTACATGGCGTCTATGAGAAAAATGCTTTATCACTTCCTACGGTAGCGAATCAATACCATACGTTGCATAAAATATCGCTTTCTGAAAGCCCAAGTAAGCTAATTCGGGATTGGTTGCAAATAAGCATTTTGTGTTGTCAGTAGGTTTGTATCCCCTTAAAGTAAAGTGGCTACGACAGGCAAATAGTCCATATCCTCCAATTATGTTGGTGATAGGTGGAGTTTCGTAGTTAAATCCGCCCACACGTTTCCATATTTGTTCGGCGTAGTTTTCATCTGCGATAACATATTCATAATCAACTTTTCCGACAAAACGCCTTTCGCCAAATTCCGGTGGCTTTAACTCGGCTTTAATATGATCAAATATTTCGTTTGAGCGGAGTCTCATTGTAGTCTCTACTTCTCCTTTTTGACGCTCCATTTGTATAGGGAACATCATGGTTTTTCTTGTATAGTTTATCTTATCCGTAAATTCATAGTAGTGAAAGTATATGTTGATTTTTACGCCTGCCGAATAACGGGGTAGCTTAAAACTTGGACCAAAAGATCGGTCAAGTATTAAATCATATTTTTCACCAATGCCTGGATTTGTCTGAACAAAACCAACCAAAGGATTACATGTTGAAGTCACTACTTTTCCGTCGGGCAGTTTTATATTAAGTTCGTAAGTAAAATTCTTTTCCTTTGGCAGAGCTTGTTTTGAAAAGTAAACGTGATGCTTTTGGTTTGAGAAAACGACATTTCCGCTACTGTTTACACTATCTTTTTCTATATCGGTTCTGTTAAAAACTATGGTTTTTATTAAGTTGTTATACTCATCTTTAACCTTAATTTTTACATCGAGTGTATCTTTATAAACAAGACTGTCTGGTTGCATTGCCATAACATACGCTGATTCATTTCCCGAGAAAACCCGATTTATGCGAATATAATGAATAGTATCCGATGGATCCAATATTGAATATACAACCGGTATATTTTCCCAATCGGCAGATATATCGACATCTGTTTTACAAGAGACAGCAATTGCACAAATAAAAAGTATATGAACCAAATTCTTAGTCATCTCTAAAAGTAAAATGTTAATAGCAAATTTAACTAAATCGAGAGTAAAAAGCAAGGTAAATTGAGTTTATTGTCTGATTTTCGAATTATACCGATTGTACAAATACTATACTTCAAACTTCGCTATAGCTCTTTTTTGACTATGTGTTTGTTATATCAGCATTTACAATTGTAAATTCATCTGTTTTGCAAACTCCCATAAAACCACTCCACCAGAAACTGCAACGTTGAGAGAGTGTTTTGTTCCCCACTGTGGTATTTCTATGCAGTGGTCGCAAAGTTCCATTGTATTGTCGTCAATTCCGTTTACTTCGTTGCCAAAAATCAGCACAAATGTTTGATTTTCAGTGCTAATATTATACTCATTTAGTTTGATTGATTGTTCAGCTTGTTCAACAGCTATTATGGTAAAATTTTGGGATTTGAGCTTTTTAATTGTATCGTATGTGTTTGCTGAATATTCCCATTCCACAGATTCAGTGGCGCCAAGAGCAGTTTTTTGAATCTCTTTGTTAGGAGGGGAAGAGGTTATTCCACACAAATATATTTTTTGAATACGAAAAGCATCAGCAGTTCTGAAAAAAGAGCCAACATTGTGTGCACTTCTGATGTTATCTAACACAATAATAACGGGTCTTTTCTCTAACTCCCTGAATGTGTTGATACTAATGCGGTCAAGTTCATCCATGCTTAGTTTGCGAAATTTTGTCATGATTAAAAAGAGTTGGGTATTATCAAAAAAATCTATACTTTCGTTCGTTTAAACAACGATTTCAAAATTAGGTCGAAAAATTGATTTAAAAAAACATCTTAATATAAACTATAAAAACAAAAATATATGAATATTCATGAATATCAGGCAAAACAAATCTTACGTTCGTTTGGCGTTGCAGTTCCTGTAAGTTATCCTGCGTTTAGTGTTGACGAGGCTGTTGAAGCAGCAAACAAGATTGGTAAAGAGACAGGTTGTACCGTTTGGGCAGTTAAGGCTCAAATTCATGCAGGCGGAAGAGGCAAAGGCGGAGGAGTCAAAATTGCCAAAAGTATAGACGAAGTAAAAAAATATGCTTCCGATATTTTGGGCATGCAGTTAGTTACACCACAAACCGGTCCTAAGGGCAAACTTGTAAGAAAACTTCTTATTGAACAAGGAATATATTATCCGGGACCTGAAAAGATTCAAGAATTTTACATGAGCGTTCTGCTTGATAGACAACTAAGTCAGAATATTATTATGTATAGCCCCGACGGAGGCATGGATATAGAAGAGGTTGCAGCAAAAACACCCGAAAGAATTTTTAAAGAGGTAATTGACCCCGCCGTTGGTTTGCAACCATTTCAGGCTAAAAAAATAGCTTCAAATTTACAGTTAACTGGCGATTCATATAAGTATATGCTAAGTTTTGTAAACTCACTATATAACGCATATTTAGGTAGCGATGCGCAACTTTTTGAGATTAACCCAGTAGCAAAAACATCTGATGGTAAGATAATTGCCGCTGACGCAAAAGTTGTGCTTGACGATAATGCTTTGTACAGACATAAAGAGTATGCAGAGCTGCGCGACACTTTCGAGGAAGATCCAATTGAGGTGGAAGCCAGTAAATATGGATTAAACTTTATCAAATTAGATGGAAACGTTGGCTGTATGGTCAATGGTGCAGGGCTTGCGATGGCTACGATGGATATTATTAAACTTAGCGGTGGCAATCCTGCTAACTTTCTTGATGTTGGCGGTAGCGCTAATGCCGATACTGTTGAAGCAGGATTCCGCATTATCCTAAAAGACCCGAATATAAAAGCCATATTAATAAATATCTTCGGCGGAATAGTTCGTTGCGATCGTGTTGCACAAGGAGTTGTCGAAGCTTATAAATCAATTGGCAAGATAGATGTACCCGTAATAGTAAGACTTCAAGGAACAAACGCCGAGGAAGCGAAAGAACTAATTGATAAAAGTGGCTTAAAAGTATTTTCGGCAATCTCCTTACAGGAAGCCGCTGATTTGGTACAGAGCAAGTTGAGTTAAAAGTTGAAAGTTAAAAGTTAAAAGTTTATAAAGTTTAAACCCAAACCCTAAATTTTTAGGGTTTGGGTTTAATTGCTAATTGTTGAAAATTTAACAATTCATTAACATTTATTTCTTTCAAAATATACTAAACTTATGCTACTGATAATTATTGCACTATAAAAAAACACAAAATTCACCTACCCCTCTCCATAAAAATTAGCATTGCATAATAAGATTATTTTGTTTTACTTTACAATACAAAAAAAAGAAACATGTAATAAACTAAAAATCAAATGTTATGAAACGATTTTCATTATCAATTCTATTGTGCATTACACTATTTGCAGCAGCAACAGCACAACAGCAAGGCTTTAACTATCAAGCCTCCATCCAAAAACAAGATGGCACAACGCTTCAAAACAAAGAGGTTCAATTACGGATTAGTCTGATTAACCAAAACAGTAACTCCGTTTATTACTCTGAGCTACAGACCAGTACCACCAACAATCTCGGTATCGTTAACTTAATAGTAGGGCAAGGCGAGGCGCTATCGGGCAACTTCGCCAATATACCATGGAGCAGTGCAACGGTACTGATCAAGGTTGAGTTAAAAGAAGGTAGCAGTTATGTTAATATGGGAACGTCTCCCATTATGTCTGTTCCGTATGCTATGTACGCCGCAACAGGCAACCAGGGACCTCAAGGACCCGCCGGACCTCAAGGACCCACTGGACCGACTGGACAACAAGGACCTACCGGACCACAGGGGCAACCCGGACCCACTGGACCTCAAGGACCTGCCGGACCACAGGGACAACCTGGACCGACTGGACCTCAAGGACCTGCCGGACCACAGGGGCAACCTGGACCGACTGGACCGCAAGGAGAACCCGGACCCACTGGACCTCAAGGAGCAACAGGACCACAAGGAGTGTCTATACAATGGTTAGGTTCACATCCTAACCATCCTTCAAATCCCACTATAAACCAAGCGTACTATAACACAACAGAAAAGAAATCATATCTTTACGATGGCACGCTGTGGCAAATAATTACACAAGACGGACAAGATGCAATAAACGCCGTTACAGGAACAGGAACCGCAGGAAAAATAGCCGTTTGGAATAGTGAAACAGAATTAACAAAGTTAGAATCGTTTAATATAAGCCCCAACGTAGAGGTAGTTAGCGATACGGCAGCTGGTATTGACGACCCAATTTTTGAAGTAAAAAACAAAGATGGAGAAGTGGTATTTGGCGTATATCAAACAGGCGTTAGAATTTATGTTGATGAAAGTAATACCAAAGCTGCCAAAGGAGGATTTGCTATCGGCGGACTCTCAGCAGGTAAAAATAAAACCGATGATAACGCATATTTTAGAGTTACGCCCGATAGTGTAAGAGTTTTATTGCGCGAAACTCAAGGCAAAGCCGCCAAAGGCGGATTTGCCATTGGCGGTGTTTCGGCAGGCAAAGAATCTTCACAAGACCTCTTTTTTATAAACCAAGACAGCGCACGTATTTATATAAACACCGATTCAGCTAAAGCCGCCAAAGGCGGATTTGCTATTGGCGGTGTTTCGGCAGATAAAGGGTTACCTGCAAAAAATATCTTTGTTGCCACAGCCGACAGTACACGTATCTATGTAAACGCTGATAATAGTGGTAAAGCAGCCAAAGGCGGTTTTGCCATAGGCGGTGTCTCAGCAGGCAAAGGCGTAGTACAAGATATCTTTGTTGCAACGCCCGACAGCACACGTGTTTACGTAAACACCGACAACAATAAAGCAGCAAAGGAGGTTTTGCCATAGGCGGTGTCTCGGCAGGTAAAAGCGTAGTACAGGATATCTTTGTTGCAACTCCCGACAGTACACGTGTTTACGTAAATACCGGCAGCAGTGGCGGCAAAGCAGCCAAAGGCGGGTTTGCTATAGGTGGAGTTTCGGCAGGTAAAAGCGAAGTAAAAGATATATTTCTCGCCACAGTTGACAGCACAAAAATTTACGTTAGCGAAGAGACAGGCGGAACAGGCAAAGGTCGCTTCTCTGTCGGCGGGCGTTCAACTACAAAAGACGAGGGTAAAAACTTCTTTGATGTAAACACCTCCACCACAGCCGAAACCATAATCAACCAAAACCGAATATTGTGGTACCCACAAAAAAACGCCTTTATGACAGGGCATTTGAATGTTACAAGCTCCTACGAAGTTGGCGAAAACTCCTTTGCAAGTGGCTACGAGAGCAAGGCACAAGGCGACTACTCACAAGCGTTAGGTTATAAAGCACAAGCATTAGGCGACAACTCTACCGCAATTGGCAATGAAGCTAAAGCAAATGCAGAAAACTCATTTGCACTTGGAGAAATGGCATTAGCACAAGGAATAGAAAGCTACGCCTTGGGGCGAGGAGCGAAAGCCACAGGTAACAGAAGCTTTGCCTTTGGTAGTGCTGCACCGTCAGGCGGTCAAGGAGGTTATGCATGGGACGAAGCTGGAGCTCCAGAAGCTATAGGTGATTTTTCGTTTTCTTTTGGGAATGAAACCAAGTCAGAAGGTAAAGGTAGCATAGCTATGGGGTTTAAGAGTGCAGCATTAAGTAATTTCGCAGTAGCAATAGGTCGTCAAGACACAGCTAGCGGATGGGCAAGCACTGCAATGGGTTTTAGAACCACAGCAAGCGGAGGGGCTAGCACTGCAATGGGCCTAGAAACCACGGCAAGCGGAGGTTCTAGCACTGCAATGGGTGATAATACCACAGCAAGCGGAGATTTTGGTAGCACTGCAATGGGTGATAATACCGTAGCAAGTGGAGTTGCAAGCACTGCAATGGGCTGGTCAACCACAGCAAGTGGAAATTATGGTAGCACTGCAATGGGTAGTTATACCATAGCAAGTGGAGAGACTGGCACTGCAATGGGTTGTTATACCACAGCAAGCGGAACGCAAAGCACAGCAATGGGTTACGAAAGCACAGCAAGCGGAAATATAAGCACAGCAATGGGTTATCAAACTACAGCAAGCGGAGAGATAAGCACTGCAATGGGCTGTGCAACCACTGCAAGTGGAAATTATAGCACTGCAATGGGTCGTTGGATTGAAGTGGAAGGAGAAAACTCATTCGGTATTGGGTTGGGTTGGTCTGACGTGACTATCACCGCCCCCAATACCATGGCAATTATGAATGGCTATGTGGGTATTAACACGGTAAGTCCACGTACTGGTTACTGGAGACTTAAAGTAGATGGTAAAGCAGGAGGTACACAAGCATGGCTAGTGGATAGCGACAAACGCCTAAAAACCAATATAAAACCCCTACAGAGCGCACTACAAAGCGTGCTTAAACTACAGGGAATAACCTTTAACTGGAAAGATGAAACCAACCACCGCCCAGGACAAAATATTGGCTTTATAGCTCAAGATGTAAAAGAAATTTTTCCCGAAATCGTAAGCGGCGGCGAAAAAGATAAAGAGGGTAACGAAATATATTACTCTATTGAGTATGCAACACTTACCCCTATTTTGGTTGAAGCTATTAAAGAGCTAAACACAGAAAACCAAACTCTAAATGAAACAAATAAAAAACAAAACGAAACAATTAAAGAGCTTGAAGCAAGAATAGAAGCGCTCGAAAAATTAATACAAGAAAAACTGAAAAGCAATTAACAATTTAGAATAAATTAACTGAATGTCAAGGCATTGTAGAGACGCCATGATATGGCGTCTCTGCAATTAGCAATTAACAATGCGGTGCACTGAGCGAAGCCGAAGTGTGCAATTAACAATTAATCAATTGAATGTCATGGCATTGTAGAGATGTCATATTATAGCGTCTCTGCAATTAGCAATGCTTGCACTGAGCTTGTATTTCGATGGTTGCTGAGCTGGTACTTCGATAAACTCAGCAACCATCGAAGCACAGGCTCAATAACCATCGAAGTGAAGTCGGAATTAGGAATTGTCCGTAGGACAACATGTGATTAACCGTAAGATTTATCTTACGGAAACGCCCACCCCCTACTTTCGCCCGTAGGGCGACACTAATGCGTTAAAGCAATGTGCCACCCTACGGGTGGGATTGTGTCCTGTAGCACACCCATAGGCTTGCGCCTATGGTTAATCATATTTTGTCCTACGGACAAAAAAAATGTACTAATCAAAAAAAATGAATCTTTAAAAATCAACCATATTATAAAGACGCAGTCTTTCCTAAATGTTTCTTAACTTCTTAATGGTTATTTAGTTAACGTTCACCAACCACCAATCACAAATCACAAAACCTACACCCTAAAACAGTATAGACTATTTCAGTTAACCCTATTTAATCTTATACCGATTGGACAGCTACTATAGTCCAAACTTCACTATGCTTGTTTGGACTATGTATCTGTAACATCGGTATTTACAATTGTAAAATTTAAAAAATATTGGACTATTTTTAAATTACAATTGGTATTACATGAAAAACTATGTGACTATGTGGTTATTAATTAAGTAAGGCATCCATGCGGATATTCATTAAATTTTTTTACTATTAAAATTTTGTCGATAAATAATTAGTTACTAAATTTGCACCGCAATTGAACAGAATGGTGTGGTAGTTCAGTTTGGTTAGAATACCGGCCTGTCACGCCGGGGGTCGCGGGTTCGAGCCCCGTCCACACCGCCAGAAAGCCTTTCGAGAGAGAGGCTTTTTTCGTAATGCGATCTTTCAATTAGAAATTAGAAATTAGAAGTTAGAAATTAGAAGTCAGAAGTTAGAAATTAGAAGTTAGAAGTTAGAAGTTAGAAATTAGGAATATAATTTAGAAAACTCATTATTCGACTTTCGCAAGTTGTTCAATTTGCTGATTTTCAATACTAAAACAACATACTTGTATTTATTCAAATTGCTGGGAATCAATTTTTTGAGCTAGGTTATTTATTTTTATTAATACAATAATCCCGAAGGGATGAAATTATTATAGCGCAGTGAAAACCAAAGGTTTATTAAACCCCGAAGGGGTGACACAGAAATTATCAATGCTTGCACTGAGCGTAGCCGAAGTGTGCAATTAGCAATGAACAATTAGCAATGCTTACACTGAGCGAAGCCGAAGTGAACAATTTGTACAACAGTGCATACGCTGTCCCAACTTTTAACTTTCAACTTTTAACTTTTAACTATATTGCTATTTCACCCCTTCGGGGTTGATTTATCGTTTCCCTTTATTATATCTACAATCATGTCATCCCTTCGGGATTGATTATCTGATATTTTTAAAATCATTTTGCTTTAAGTAATTCAAAAATACAATATTAGTTTCAAAAAACAAATTCATTGTGTTTCATTACTAAATTGGTAGTTGATTTATCTGATATTTTGAGTATTGACATCAAAGTGTTAATTCTTGAATTTATATTTGAGAATCAAAGATTTATAAAATTCATTAATATAAACCCCTGAGGAGTACAGGATAAAATAGCTTGCGAAAGTCGAGCTCATTATAAATAAGATATAATTGTACATTGCACACTTTGATTATGCTTAGTACATCGCTTTGGCTCAGTGCTTCATATTGTTAATTGCTCATTGTTCATTGCACATTGCTCCTTTCACCATCCACCAAATACAAACAATTTCGCAACGATATTAAAAAAATCTCTAAAAGCGATAAAAGAAATCCTAACAATTATCAAATTATTACTATTTTTACGGTCTGTTTAAAAAATTGTGCAAAAATCAAAACAAATCACAAATAAATACTAAGAAATATGAAGGTATATCAATCAAAAGAGATAAGGAACATTGCGTTGGTAGGCAGCGCTGGATCAGGTAAAACCACACTCGCCGAAGCTATGTTATTTACCGCAGGAACAATTAATCGTAGAGGCGACATCGAGAGCAATAACACCGCTTCTGACTATCGTGAAATTGAACACGAACAAGGTAGGTCAGTATATTCTACTGTGTTATATGCTGAATATCAAAACAATAAAATAAATATTATTGATACACCGGGACTTGACGATTTTAACGGTCAGGTTGTTGGTGGCTTGTCGGTTTCAGATAGCAGTCTATTGCTTATCAATGCTCAGCAAGGTATTGAGGTAGGCACCGAGCTTGCCTGTAGAATTACAGATAGGGAGCATAAGCCCATGCTTATTGTAATCAACCAATTAGAGCACGAAAAAGCAAATTTCGATAAATGTATTGACGATTTAAAATCAAAATTTGGAACTAAAGCAGTAATCACACAATATCCTGTAGAAACAGGGCTTGGCTTCAAAGCTATTATTGATATACTTAAAATGAAACTTTATGAGTATAAAGATGATAGTGGCAATGCGGAAATAAAAGATATTCCTGCTTCAGAAATGGATAAAGCAACTGGATATCACGGTGCATTAGTAGAAGCAGCCGCTGAAAGTGACGAAGCCTTAATGGAACAATTCTTTGAAACTGGAGAACTTACGGAAGAACAGATAATTGAAGGCGTTCGTAAGAGTATAGCAAGCCGTTCAATGTTCCCTATTTTGTGCGTGTCTGCTAAAAAAGATATAGGTGTGCCTCGAATAATGGAAATTATTAATACATGCGCCCCTTGTCCGACAACTGTTCCGGCTCCAAAAGATACAGAAGGAAAAGAACATGCGATTTCAACTAACGGTCCTGTTTCGTTGTTTGTTTTTAAAACATCAATTGAAGAGCATATTGGCGAAGTATGCTATTTCAAAGTTATTACGGGCAGCCTAAAAGAGGGTACTGATTTAACAAACAGAAGATCATCGAATAAAGAGCGTTTTACACAGCTATTTTTTGTTGCTGGCAAGAACCGTGTTAAAACATCAGAGATTTCAGCCGGCGATATAGGAGCCGTTGTTAAACTTAGAGAGTGTAAAACAAACGACACATTTTCAGAAAAAGACGCCGACTGGATATATGAACATATTAAATTTCCTGCTCCTAAATTCCGTACAGCCGTTAAAGCTGTTAGCGAAGGCGACGATGAAAAACTTGCTGAAGTTATCAACCGTATTTCTAGCGAAGACCCAACTATTATCATGGAAATGAGTAAAGAGTTGCGCCAAATGATTGTTCACGGACAAGGCGAGTTCCATTTAAATACAATGAAATGGCAAGTTGAAAAACTGTTCAAAATTCCTATTGAATTTATCGTACCAAGAATTCCATATCGAGAAACAATTACAAAAGCTGCACAGGCTGATTTTAGACATAAAAAACAATCGGGTGGGGCAGGACAATTTGGTGAAGTACACCTTGTTGTTGAACCATATACCGAGGGAATGCCGGATCCTAAAGCATTTAATTTGAACGGAAAAGATATAGCAGTTTCTGTTAGAGGAATTGATGAGCATCAGTTAGCTTGGGGCGGAAAACTTGTTTTTGTAAACAGTATCGTTGGTGGTAGCATCGATGCGCGTTTCTTGCCCGCTATTTTAAAAGGTATAATGGAGCGTATGGAGCGTGGACCGTTGACAGGTTCGTATGCACGTGATATTCGTGTTATTGTTTATGATGGAAAAATGCACCCTGTTGACTCTAACGAGATTTCGTTTAAACTCGCTGGCAGTAAGGCATTTAGTGAAGCATTCCGCAATGCAGGACCTAAAATTATGGAGCCAATTTATCGCGTAGAGGTGTTAGTTCCAGCAGAGCACATGGGCGATGTTATGGGCGATTTACAAACACGTAGGGCAATGATTGAGGGCATGAACAGCGAAGGATCGCACGAGAAAATTACTGCTCGTGTACCGCTTGCAGAAATGAATAAATACTCAACTGCTCTGAGTTCAATATCATCGGGTAAAGCAATGTATTCAATGGAATTCTTAGAATATGCTCAGGTACCGAGTGATATTCAAGACAAGCTCTTGAAAGCGTACGCAGAAGAAGAGGAAGAAGATTAAGATATAGAAGAAATATTTTTATAAAACAGCTCAAGAAAAAATTGGGCTGTTTTTTTATACCGATTGGACAGCTACTATAGTCCAAACTTCACTATCGTTCGTTTGAACTATGTATCTGTAGCATCGGTATTTACCATTGTAAAATTTTAAAAAGATTGGACTATTTTAAAATTACAATTGGTATTATTTGCCTTAGTACATGACAAAAATTTAAAATTATTTGTATATTATTGTAAATGAGGGGT
>DAOOBP010000022.1:5478-27188 GCA_035407925.1 Salinivirgaceae bacterium | reverse complement strand
GCTCAGCTCCAAGCGATTTTATATTGATAGCGACGTTAGCAGCTCCTCCCATACGGTTTTCGCGTTTTGTAACAGAAACGACTGGCACAGGCGCCTCGGGCGATATTCTTTCTGCGTTTCCCCATAGATATGAATCTATCATAACATCGCCAATAATTGCTATGCGTTTTGAATTGAATTGCTCGAAAAGTGATATGAGAGCTTGTTGGTTCATTTTTAATCCGTTTTTTAATAGTTGCAAATTAGTGTTATTTATCCGTGAATGGATGTTTTGATGTCAAATAAATACTTTTTAACTTTACGCTTCATAAATCAGCTGTTTTGTTTCATTTATACTTTCAATAAAGTACGGATTGGAAAGCGTTCGTTCGGTCACAATGTCAATCTCCCTGCCAAAAAGCTCTCTAAGTTTATAGTGAAGAGCAAAATAATTATTTGTGTAATCTTCAACAGAGAGGTTGTCTGCAAATGAAATTAGAAAATCAATATCGCTATCATCTCTAAACTTGTCAGACACAGCTGAACCAAAAGCGTAAAGCCTTTTAATGTTAAGCTCCTGACATATTGCAATCAAGTCCTCTTTCCGTTTTTCAATAAGTTTCTGCATCTTTCTTCTTTTTTCAAAGATACTAATTTTTGAATTACGAATTAAAATCTTTACTTTCCTTAATTCTTTAATGGTTCAAAACAATGTACAATGAACAATTATGTCATCGACTTTGCCGCTTCGCTTGTCTAAGAATTAGCAATAAATCGATTGAATGTCATGGTGTTGTAGAGATATTATATTGTGGCGTCTCTACAATCGAAATGCACACAACTTGTTAAAATTCACGGATATTAATTTGATAATCACCCAATTAACAATTGTTCATTGCTAATTGCTAATTGCACATTGTCAGTTACTCGCTTCTTAATGATACTATCGGATCTTGTTCTGCTGCACGCTTAGCTGGAAGGTATCCAAATGCTATTCCGACACCTACGCTAATAGCAAACGAAATTATTACCGAACTTGTTGTTACAACTGTTTTTATGTCTGCAAATTTAGTAACTAATCCCGCACCTACAAAACCAAGGATAACACCAATAAAACCTCCGAAAAGACTGATTAATGAGGCTTCTGAAATAAATTGAAGTACAATATCGCGTTTTCGTGCACCTACAGCCATACGTATTCCTATCTCTTTTACTCGCTCCATAACGCTTGCCAACATAATATTCATAATACCAATTCCTCCGACCAAAAGCGATATGCCCGCAATTGCTCCTAAAACCAAATTAAAAATATCGCGTGTGCGTTGCTGTTGCTTTAAAAGTAGCTCAGGAACAATGATTTCATAATCAGCTACTTGATTATGACGACGAAACAGTATTCTGTCCAATAAATTGCGAACATTATCGAGATACTTGCTGTCAGAAACACTCAAAATTATTTTATCTAACTGATTTGTGTTTATTTGCGCGATATCGGCGCTTGATGTCTCGCTGTCATCGTCTCTCTTTCGGGCAGCTGCTTTTATCTGCTCTTGAGTAACGCTACTTCTGTTTACAATTCGCAACAACATTGTTTCAACAGGAATATAAACCACTGAACTTGAGGTCTCTACGTCCATATCTTCCAAGTCGGATTTGGTTGCAACTTCTTTATAAGTCCCCATGATATTAAACCACTCATTGCGACTTTTAATTTGCATACCTATTGGCGAATTTCCTTTAAAGAGCTTTTTGCCAAGTCCCTCACTAATAACACAAACCGAGAGATTGTTGTTCTGATGTCGTTGATTAAAAAATGAGCCTTCGGCAATTTCCACACCAAACAAATCGAAATAGACACAATCGGTGCCTGTCAGTTTTACAGGAATTTGTCTGCCCTCTGCCATTGCATAAGTCTCGACAGATACTTGTGCGCACGCATGAGTCAGATTTGGAACAACCTCTACAATACTTTTAACATCTTTGAGCGTAAGCCCCTGCGAATTTTTGCTTGCACTTTTAGATTTATCGCTATCTTCGCCCTGTTCAATCACTTTTGGCACAACAATTATATTATTGACACCAACCATTTTCATCTGTTCCAAAATCTCCTGTTGCGCGCCGTTGCCAATAGCAAGCATTGCAACAACGGCAGCAACGCCGAATATAATTCCAAGAGCCGTTAGAAATGACCTTATTTTGTTCGCCATTATCGATTCAACAGCAATGCCCAAATCGAGCCAAAAGAGGTCAATCTCTTTGCGAGGGATTCCAAAAATTTTCGCTATTTTATTTTCGCTCTCCATGCTGTTTTTGCTATTTACTCTTGGCGATTTAACGAAATAATATCGCCAGCATCAACTCCTTCGGTAATTATAACAAAGTTTTCATTTGATTCGCCTGTTTTTACTTCAGTTTTTTTGAAACTCCCAGAACGTTTTTTGTAAACCACCACTTCTCCTTTATCAGCAAATACTGCATCTATCGGAACAAAAAGAACCGAGTCGAATGAGTTTACAAATATTTGGTTTGATGTTGTCATTGAGGGTTTTAGTATTGAATCGGAATGTTCGAGGCGGATTTGCACCTCAAACACTTTTGCATCACTGTTGGGTTTTTGTTCTCCGACATTGGCTACCTTTATTACCTCTCCCTTGATTTTTTTATCAGGAAAAGCGTCAATTCCAACCATCGCCTCCTGACCAACTTTTATTTTACTGATATCAACCTCATTAATATAAACTTTCGATATTAGCTTTGATAAGTCGGGCAGGGTAGCTACGCCAGGGTCCCACGGATTTATCTCCGAGCCTACTTGACGTTTACGTCCTCCCCACTCTTTTTTATAAATTACCATTCCCTTTTTCGGAGCCAATACAGTAAACTTATTTGCTATATCTAACAAATCTTGCGTGGTTTGCCTTACCTTGGCAAGCTGGCTTTCAACCTCTTTCATTTTTGTAACAGCTTGTTCAGTTTTTATTTCATAATTCTCAACAGCTTGTTGGTACGATCGTTCAGATTTTAACAGATTGATTTCTGCTTGACGTATTGTTGCTGGCGGTTCAAATTTTGATTGCTCTAACTTAATCTTCCCCTCTTCGTAGGCAAACTTCAGATTTACAAGCTCTTCGCGCGAGCCACGTAACGATAGAGTTGTATCTAACTCGGTTGACTTAAGTTGATTTTCAACTTTTTGTATTTCAAGCTCATTCTCTTTCAACAATCTCGTTAACTCTGTTCTATCAAGTGATGCCACATATTCGCCAGAATCGACAACGGTACCTTCGGGAATCAAATCGGTTATTTTAACAGTGTAGATTCTAGCCCGTCTCAATCCGTCTGGTCCCATAATCTCTTCTGAGTTTTCGGCTTGAAGCTCTCCGGTTGTAGTTACAATAATATCAAATTGTGATGGGTTAACAGTGAATGTCAAACTTGCTGTATCTACTGTTGTCTCTCTACCGAAAATCAGATACGCAACCACTATCAAAGCCAACGGTATTCCAAAAAGAAGTATTTTTTTATACATGTTGTTCTGTTTTAATCGTAAAATGTCCAACTAACACCGAATTTTACATTAAATGGTCTTATGGGATAGTTGAAAGCATTGATATATGTTGTTTTTGTTACTAACGATGTAAGATGCTCAAATCTAACGAATAAAACTAATCTTTTTATATGTGCGCTGACAAAAATATCAACAAGAGGGTAGTTTCCATATTTTTTTTCACGTTGCATAAAGTACTGATTTAATGCTGGATCGAAATCAGGTAAGTAATATTGCGTGTTAAACCAACAGTCTATACCAACATTCAGATTAGCACGCCCTCCCGTACTTTTAAAATTCAGCGGAGTATTTAGTAAAAGTGTGGTTGAGGCAGCTAATTGCGGTATATCGATAATGGTATCGTTTGTATTTTGATACAACAATTTTGCTCGGACGGAAAAATATTTTCCAATTTTCTGTGTTTTTTCAACTCCTACACCTAAAACGTCTATATTGTCGCTTGAAACACTCCATTCTCGCTGATTATCAACCCATAAGTAGTTTTTTATTATGTTTGATTTAATCAAAAAATCTATTTGGTGTTTTGGAAAACTCCATTGAAAACCTATTCCAAAGCGCTCCTGTGGAGACCAACGACTTTGCCATTTATAGTGATTTGAGTAGTAGTTCTGAAGAAAATAGTCGGGTGTGGTTTTACTTTTTTCGGCGTTCAAACTTACGATTGCTGTATCGGAAAAGAGACGGTGTCTATAGTTAATTTCAAAATATGTACTATTATCACTCTTCCGATATCCTTGGCTTATACTGCTCGATATTTCGCATGAAAAAGTCAACATATTTTTTAAAAAATTGCCCGAAAGTCTGTATGTGGAATAAAAGGTTTTAACTATGGTATCGTTATTATACTCGAAGAGTGTGTCTGAAAAGTAGTTGTTATAAAACTCCTGTCTATATTTTACTAAAGCGCTGATATGTAGATTTTTATTCTTTCCAATATTGGCAAACAATCCTGCGTTGTTTGTCATTTCTCTGACAGACAAGGTATCAGAGGTCCTTTTTTTGTTAAATCTATTTGCGTAAAAATCAACTTCTCTGTTTGTGATGTCCCAATATGTGGTTTTAGAGGGATCGTAATATTTTCTTTGTGTCTTGTAGTACATCATTTCGTGCCTTATCCCAGTTTCGAAAAACGCTGTCCTTTCATCTCCTTGCAATACAGCAAACTCATGATTCATTAATCCATTAAATAGGCGAATATCGTTTCCTGTATTAATCAGTCGTGTCGGTATTCGGCGCAGATCCACGTCTGTTGAGTCAAAGATATAGCTCCCATCAATAATCCCTCCGTTATTATCAATTTTAATAGAGTGGAAATTAACCGTAGTAAAGTTTCTATAGCGATAGTTCTGAATATCAAACCAGAAAGAACCTAATCTATTTCGAGACTTTTGTGATAACAAAAAACCCTCGGTTGAGTAAATATTGTATTTTAATCCTAAATTAATATTACGATTAACATTCTGTGTATGAGTGAAATGGAATTGTTGATATTTATTACCTCCACTAACGTAGTAAAGTCTGGTGTACGGTGATTTTGTGTTATAAATCGTAACATCACGATGTGTAACTATATATGGTTTAAAGCATTGCACCGACCAATGTAAAAAATTGTTTTTAATTCGCTTATCAAATTCGGTATATAACACAGGTTGCCCAATTCCACCCAAACTTATATTAAAAATATTAGACTCTTTTACCGGCTCGATATACACAAAATTTATTTGAGCTGTATCGAACAGCGCTTCTGTTTTTTGAAACGTTCTACTGTACAACCAAGAGGATATTTGAGTTTCGGGAATAACGGTATCTCTATTTATTCTTGTTCTAACTATCTTGCCTGGTTGATCTGCACGAAACAGTGTATCTGTTACATCTCGCGCAGAAATTTTGAAAGATATCAGTAGCAAAAAGATATATAGAAAAGGCGATTTGAGCATTAATAAGGCTTTTGAATTACAAACATAATTAAAATAGCACAAAATAGTATTACCCAGCCCAACTTTCCCTATCAAGCGTGCGATACTGTATAGCTTCCGCAATATGGTGGTTCATAATAGCATCAGAACCTTCTAGGTCGGCAATTGTTCGCGCCACTTTCTTAATTCTATCGTAAGCACGCGCTGACAATCCAAGTTTTTCTGCTGCATTGCTCAGCATTAGTTGTCCTGCTTCATTTAATTTAACGTATTTAGACAACTGCTTTGAGTTCATTTGTGCGTTACAGTATATTTTGTCTTTTTTAAATCTTTCGGATTGTATTTGACGCGCTTTCACAACTCTTTCTCTTATGCTTGCGCTTGATTCTGAAGGGGTTGCTATAGCCAAATCACCAATAGGAACGGGTACAATTTCAATATGCAGGTCGATGCGATCGAGAAGTGGACCTGAAATACGGTTCAGATATTTTTTTACCATGCCCGGCGGGCAAACACACTGTTTTTCAGGGTGATTGTGATATCCACAGGGGCATGGGTTCATACTCGAAACGAGCATACAACTCGCGGGATATTCAATTGAGAATTTTGCTCGACTTATGGTAATTTTCCGATCCTCCAATGGTTGTCTAAGAACCTCTAATACAACTCGCCTAAATTCAGGAAGTTCGTCTAAAAACAGAACGCCGTTGTGCGCCAACGATATTTCTCCGGGTTGGGGAAACGTACCTCCGCCAACTAAAGCAACATCGGATATGGTGTGATGTGGCGAACGGAACGGTCTGTGGGTTATTAACGATGTGTCTTGGCTGATTTTTCCAGCTATTGAGTGGATTTTTGTGGTCTCCAACGCTTCTTGAAGTGTAAGCGGAGGCAAAATTCCTGCTACACGTTTTGCCATCATAGTTTTTCCTGCGCCGGGAGGTCCAATCATAATAACGTTATGACCGCCTGCAGCAGCCACTTCTAACGCTCGCTTTACTTTCTCCTGACCCTTTACATCGGAAAAATCCAATTCATTTTCGATTGTTGCTGCCTCAAACTCTTTGTTAATATCAACAAACTTAGGTTTAAAATTTGATTTCCCGTTCAAAAAGTCAATAACTTGACCGATATTTTCAAGACCGTAAACTTTTAGATTACTCACTACAGCTGCTTCACGTGCATTTTGCACAGGAATTATTATTCCTTCAAATCCCTCCTCTACAGCATTTAATGCAATAGGCAAAACTCCTTTAATTGGCTGCAACCCTCCGTCTAAAGATAACTCTCCCATTATCAAGTATTTTGACAATTTTTCGGAATTCACCTGTTCATTTGCAGCCAAAATACCCACAGCAAGTGTCAAGTCATAAGCCGACCCCTCTTTTCGAATGTCGGCTGGAGCCATGTTTACGACAATTTTCTTACCCGGCATTTTGTAATGATAAGCCATCAGAGCGCTCTCGATGCGGTGCTGAGACTCTTTTACAGCGTTGTCTGGCAATCCAACAAGAAAAAGTCCAAAGCCGGTTACAACATTTACTTCAACCGTAATTTTTGTAGCCTTAATACCGTAAACCGATGAACCATACGTTTTTACCAACATGCATTAATAATTTATCTTCGAATAGTATCTGCAAATCTAATAATTTTAAGCGTTAAGGAGGTTGAAATTTAAGCGTTTATTTTAAATCGTACTCGCCATTTATAGATGGCTGGCTGCCCTCTTGTCTAAGTTTCCGTATTCTTTCTTCGCGTAACTCTTTAATAAAATAGAATTCAAAATGATCATTCGGAGCTGGCGATGGAGAGAGTATAAATCTTAATTCGGGAGAGATAAGATAACAAGTTGGCGACGCGACCACTTTATATTTATCCAAAATTTCATCTTCACTGGTGCCGTCTAACAATAGCCATTCGTAGTTATTGTCACGGAAATTCTTTGATATCATAGGCATATTTCCTGCCCCCGTTGCCACAGTAACAATTCTGAGCCTATCTTGATATTTCTTATATAAAAATTTAAGCGCTTTAAGCTCTTCGTCTGCCGTAAAACTCTTGATGTTAATAAAATTCAAGTAAAGGTATTTGCCTTGTAAATCTCTGGTTTTCACCATATTCCCTTCAGCATCAATCAACTCAAACGGCGGAATTTTAGTTCCAATAGCCAAATTCAAGGTTTTTTGCTTGATATTATCTATGATATCTTTATGAGTATCGCTTTTAGTATAAATTTTAATCGAGTCGAGAGTTTGAAAACAACTTGAAACGGGAAGCTGTTCCATTGATAGAGCGTCGTGTATGCTTTTTATCAGAACTAATTCGCGAAAAGTTGAATCCTGCAATAACGGATTGTTACCAAGTGTTTCCATTGCAAACGAGTAGCTTTTTGCCTTTGCAATATCTGCAACCAATCTCTTCCCTTGCCGGGTATCGGCATAATAAGGCAAATAGTCCCTAAAGAGTTCGTTAAACAAGGTTGTATATGCAGGATTATTATAAAGTATCTGCCTGTGTGAAAAGTAGTCTTTTATGGTTACTTGATGGTTTTTAACCAACGTAAGAGCATATAAATAGGCTATGCTGTAGTTCTTATAATCAATGAAATATTGATTTGTAACATCGCTAAACAACGAATCAATAAAAGTTGGCAAGGTGTCAATTTGAGTATAATACCTATTTAGCGAGATATGCAAAAAATATTGATTTAGAAATTGATTGAAAATTTTGTCAAAGTTAGCTATTGCATCGGTCAGTTCGGGTAAAACTGGGTTTTTTATTTTAAAATAAAAGCTTACAGGTTCGAAATATGGGTTTAGACTATCGACAATTGTTTTGTTTTCAAATTCGGGCAAAAGCAGATTGTAATCACGCTCAGGCTCTGCATATAACAACCCTATAAATTTTCCAAATGTTATCTTTAATTCAGCAATTTCTGTCAAATCAAGTTTTGCCGAAAAGCGCCCATTTGTATCGGCAACCGCTGAATAGAGCGCCTTTGGAGTAGCTGTAATAAAATCATCTTCGGTCGTAATTGTAATTTTTTGATTTGCAAACGATTTATGGCAACCCCTTACGATAGTCGGGTTTGTTTGACTGTGCAAAATTATCGATGCAAATAGTAAAAAATATGTTAGTAATAATTTATTGAACACTGATATACAATTAGTTAAATGTTTTCCGAATTATTAAAATCATGAAAATTAATTGTTTTTTTGTCTCAACTTGTTTTGAATTAGAGGCACAATTGCTTCAGGAACAAAAATAGAAATATCCCCGTTATTACGATAAATATCGCGTACAATGGTAGAGCTTACAGGCATTAGTTCGGGTACCGATAAAATAAAGACGGTTTCAAGTTCAGGATACATTTTTTTGTTCATTTGGGCAATTCCTTGTTCAAATTCAAAATCGGAACTTGTTCTTAACCCTCTTAGAATATATTTGGCATTAACATCTTTACAAAATTTAACAGTTAAGCCCTCATATACAGCCACCTCGACCTTCTTAACATTTTCAAATGTTTTTTTTACCATTTCAACCCTTTCTTCGACAGTAAAGAATCCGGTTTTTCCCAAATTATGTCCAACTGCGACTATTATTTTATCAAATAGCTCAACCGCTCTTAGCACAACCGACTCGTGTCCCAAAGTTATCGGATCGAATGACCCCGGAAATACAGCAATTTTACTCATTACTACCTATTTATATGTTTATACCGTAAAATAGTGTTACAAATTTCACTATTTTTTGTGGTTAAAAAAAGTTTAGCGTGTTTTGCGCGCAAATTTAATTAACGAAAGAGCAAAAATTTGTAAAAAACAAATCATAATTGAACTATCCTATCTGTTTAAAAATCAACCACTATTGATTTTTAGGAATTTATAATTACTTTTAACTTTGTGAGAGACGCCATAACACGACATCTCTACAATGCCTTGATATTCAGTTAATTGCTAATTGTTAATTGCTAATTGTTAATTGCTAATTGCTAATTGCTATTTATTTTGTAATTTTAGCCGTTCATTAAGAATATCAATAAATAATAAATAGAAAACATTAGACAAATGAAGAAAACCATTTTAATTACAGGAGGAGCCGGATTTATAGGCTCACACGTAGTTCGCCGTTTTGTTAAGAATTACCCTAATTATTCCATTGTCAATCTCGACAGTTTAACCTATGCAGGAAATCTCGAAAACCTTAAGGATATTGAAAAGTCAAGCAATTATACTTTTGAAAAAGGTGACATCTGCGATAGTGATTTTGTTACAAAACTTTTCAAAAAATACCATTTTGAAGGTGTGGTACACCTTGCTGCCGAATCGCATGTTGACCGTTCAATTGCAAATCCCATGTCATTTATCATGACAAATATTGTAGGTACCGTAGTTCTTTTGAATGCTGCCCGCGAAGAGTGGAAACAAAATTACGAAAACAAACTTTTCTATCATGTTTCGACAGACGAAGTTTATGGAGCTCTTGGCGATACAGGTAAATTTGTTGAAACAACGCCATACGATCCGCATAGTCCCTATTCGGCATCAAAGGCATCGTCCGACCACTTGGTAAGAGCATATCACGATACTTACGGACTACCTATAGTAATAAGTAACTGCTCAAACAATTACGGCGCTAACCAATTCCCCGAAAAACTTATTCCGCTTGCAATAAACAATATAAAACAAAATCGCCCAGTGCCCATATATGGAAAAGGTGAAAATGTGCGCGACTGGCTATATGTAGAAGATCACGCATCGGCTATCGACTTGATTTTCCATAAAGGCAGAGTCGGTGAAACCTACAATATTGGCGGTGAAAATGAGTGGAAAAACATCGACCTAATTCATCTGCTATGTACCATTATGGATAAAAAACTTGGGCGACCCGAAGGCACAAGCAAAAAACTCATTACATTTGTTAAAGACCGAGCCGGACACGATTTGCGGTATGCAATAGACTCCTCAAAAATTATGAATGAGTTGGGTTGGGCGCCATCAGTCGATTTTGAAAAAGGATTGGAAAAAACTGTCGATTGGTATTTAGCAAACGAAGAGTGGCTAAATGCAATTATTTCAGGCGAATATCAAGAGTATTATAAAAAACAATATCATCTTAGATAAAACAAATGTTGTTTCGCAGTAACACTAAAAACAAAGGCTACCAAGATTTTAGCGTATTGGGTGTGGATCTTCATTCACACCTGATACCCGGTATCGACGACGGTTCAACCTCTCTTGAAGAGAGTATAGTGATGCTGCAAAAACTTGTTGATTTAGGTTTTAAAAAAGCTATAACTACCCCACATGTAAACAGCGACTATTTTCGGAATGACAATTCAACAATAAATGCGGGATTAAATATTTTAAAACGAGCTGCTACAAAAAACAATATTCCCCTGATAATAGAAGCCGCAGCTGAGTACTATATTGATTATGAGTTTGTTCAAAATATAAAAAACAAATTTCCATTTCTAACCTTTGGGAAAAACTATATTCTTGTCGAAGTTTCGTTTTTCAATCCCCCAGACAAATTGCCTGAAATACTGTTCGAACTCCAATTAGAGCAATATAAGCCTGTTTTAGCTCATCCCGAAAGATATATGTATTGGTTCGACAACTTCGGATTTTACGAGGAGCTACACAGCAGAGGCATACTGTTTCAAGTGAACCTTAACAGCATATCTGGATACTATGGACCCGATATTCAAAAAATGTCCTATATGTTTATTGACAAAAACATGTGCAGTTTCGTAGGTACAGATTGTCACAGAATCCAACATTTAGAAATAGTTGAAACTGTTTTGGGAAACAGACATTTCAATAAACTAATAAACTCAGGAACCCTACTTAACAACACGCTATAAAAAGCAATAAATCTAAAATAATACGGTATTATTAGTCAAATCCTGTGGTTTTTTTATAATTTTAACGCACTTTTGAAAAACCTGAGTTTGACCTAAAAACAGAAGAATTATGAACGAAGAATTAGAACTATATCTTGATGATGCTAAAGAACGCATGAATGCTACAATTGATCATCTTGATAAAAATTTGGCAAGAATACGTGCAGGACGTGCTAATCCTGCAATTTTAGATGGAGTACTTATTGACTATTACGGAACTCCCACTCCGCTAAACAGAATAGCAACAATAAACACACCAGACGCAAGAACAATAAGAGTTCAGCCCTTTGAAAGAAACATGGTTGCAGTAATTGACAAGGCAATTTTAACAGCTAATTTGGGATTTAATCCGACAAACAATGGCGAGGTTGTAATAATAAATGTTCCGCCACTAACCGAAGAGCGTCGCCGCGACCTTGTTAAACAAGTAAAAAACGAAGGAGAAAATGCACGCATAAGTATTCGTAATACTCGTCGTGATACCAACGAAGAGATTAAAAAACTGCAAAAAGATGGTCTGTCTGAAGATATCGCCAAGAGCGCCGAGACAGAAGTCCAAGAGATTACAGACAAGTTTATTGAAAAAATTGACGCTCTTTTAGTTCAAAAAGAGAAAGATATAATGACAATATAACGTTGGCATTAGCTTGGTTTTGGCAGGGGAACATTTAATTAACGGTTCTTTAGAAATATCTATGAATGAGGCGTATAGGTTTTATATGACCTTAAACCAATAATACCACAAAATCTTTTTAAATTGCTTATCAACTAATGGCTGTTCCAAAGTATCTTTTAAACAATACGGCAAAATGGTTGTTACAGAAAAAGAATAGCAAAAAACAGAATAATGGTTACCGATAACGACAAAATAATAGACAACCTAACACAATCGGAATATAAATACGGGTTTACCACCGAAATTGAGACTAAAACAATCCCTAAAGGACTTTCAGAAGAAACCGTTCGACAAATATCAAAAATTAAGAACGAACCCGAATGGATGTTAGAGTTTCGCCTAAAAGCTTATTATAAATTTTTAACGATGAAATGTCCCGATTGGGCACATTTAAATATCCCGGAGATTGATTTTCAAGATATTATATACTACGCTGCTCCCAAACAGCAAGCAAAATATGAATCGTTAGACGAAGTTGATCCTGTTCTTATAGAGACATTCAACAAGTTGGGGATTCCGCTTGAAGAGCAGAAAATATTTGCAGGAGTAGCTGTTGACGCTGTTATGGACAGTATATCGGTAAAAACTACATTTAAGACAACTTTAGCAGAAAAGGGGATTATCTTCTGCTCATTTAGCGAAGCTGTTCAGCAGCACCCCGATTTGGTAAAAAAATATTTGGGAAAAGTTGTCCCACCGCACGACAACTACTTTGCAGCGCTCAATTCAGCAGTATTTAGCGACGGCTCGTTTGTCTATATTCCAAAAGGGGTTCGCTGCCCAATGGAGTTAAGTACCTACTTTAGAATAAACGCCATAAACACAGGTCAGTTCGAGCGCACACTGATTATCGCCGACGACGACTCATACGTCAGCTATCTTGAGGGTTGCACCGCCCCAATGCGTGACGAAAATCAGCTACACGCCGCCGTAGTAGAGATATTTGCCGAAGAGAGAGCATCTGTTAAATACTCCACCGTTCAGAATTGGTATCCAGGCGATAAAAACGGAGTAGGTGGTATTTACAATTTCGTTACAAAACGTGGTATATGTCGTGGCGAGTCATCAAAAATATCGTGGACGCAAGTCGAGACAGGCTCAGCAATTACATGGAAATATCCAAGTTGCATTTTGAAAGGCGACAATAGCGTAGGCGAATTCTACTCAGTTGCTGTAACAAACAATTTTCAACAAGCCGACACCGGAACAAAAATGATTCACCTTGGGCGAAACAGCAAAAGCACAATAGTTTCAAAAGGGATTTCGGCAGGAAAGAGCCAAAACAGTTACCGAGGATTGGTAAAAGTCTCCAAAAAAGCCGATAATTCCCGAAATTTCAGCCAATGCGACTCATTGCTGCTTGGAGACAAATGTGGCGCGCACACTTTCCCATACATTGATATTCAAAACGATACATCAATAGTTGAGCACGAGGCGACAACATCAAAGATTGGCGAAGACCAGCTCTTTTATTGTAACCAACGAGGGATTGATACCGAGGTAGCCATAGGGCTGATAGTCAATGGCTATGCGCGCGAAGTTTTAAACAAATTGCCAATGGAGTTTGCAGTAGAGGCACAAAAACTATTACAAATAAGCTTAGAGGGAAGTGTCGGATAATTTAATAATTGATAAATATAAAACAGATAATATTATGCTCCAAATAAAGGATCTACACGCCAGCGTCGATGGAAAAGAGATATTGAAAGGAATAAATCTGACAATTAAAGCTGGCGAAGTTCACGCAATAATGGGTCCAAACGGCTCAGGCAAAAGTACGCTATCGGCAGTGTTAACTGGTAATGAACGTTTTCAGGTAACACAAGGCGAAATCAGATATAAAGGCAAGAACCTATTAGAGATGGCTCCTGAAATAAGAAGCCGAGAAGGGATTTTTCTTAGCTTTCAATATCCTGTAGAAATTCCCGGTGTTAGCATGGTTAATTTCATGAAAACCGTTGTAAACGAACATCGGAAATATAAAGGTTTAGACCCTATTTCTGCTTCCGATTTTTTAAAGCTAATGCGCGACAAAAAAGAGTTGGTTGGAATTGACAGCCAATTAACAAATCGCCCAGTAAATGAAGGCTTCTCTGGCGGTGAGAAAAAGAAAAATGAGATATATCAAATGGCAATGCTTGAACCTACGCTTGCTATTTTGGACGAAACCGACTCTGGACTTGACATTGATGCACTCCGAATAGTGGCAAATGGCGTTAATAAATTAAGAACTAAAGATAACGCAACAATTGTAATAACACACTACCAGAGACTATTAGAATACATTGTTCCAGATTTTGTACACGTCCTCTATCAAGGCAGTATTGTTAAAACAGGCACAAAAGAGCTTGCCTTAGAGTTAGAAGAAAAGGGATACGACTGGTTAAAATAATCTGTATCAGAGATAATTAGATTATGGAACTTAAACAAAAATATATAGATGCAATAACTAAAACGGTTTCTGAAATTAGTGGTGAAAAACCATCACAACTTGACAAGTTCAGAAACGTGGGATTAAAGCATTTTGTGGAGTTAGGACTACCCGATAAATCGGACGAGAACTGGCTATATACCGACTTATCCACTGCTTTTTCAACAAACTGGGAGCTAAAACCAAAAGGTTTGCACAGAAAAATAGATATCGAAACCATATTCACTTGCGATGTTCCAGACTTTGATACACACTTGGCTATTGCCTTTAATGGTCAATATTTCGATACGGGAACAGATTTTCCAGATGGAGTTATTGTTGGAAGCCTTGCAAAAATGTCAGAACAATATCCACAATTAGTTGAAAAGTATCTGTTTAAAGCAGCATCGCACGAACAGAGAATGACAAACCTAAATGCTGCTTTGGCTACAGACGGCTTTTTCCTATATATAAAAGAAAATGCCCGAATCGAGAAACCTATACAGATAGTTAACGCAGCATTCGGAAACGAATCGTTTTTTATAAATCAACACAACCTGATTATCGCCGGAAAAAACAGTTTTGCACAAATAGCCTACTGCGACCACACTCTTTCAGCAACACCGTTTTTTATTAATCAACTGACAGAGGTGTTTTTGGAAGAGAACTCGGAACTTGAGTTTTACAATGTGCAAAACTCACACAACGACACAACGCAAGTCTCATCAATATATGTCAACCAAAATCGCAATACAAATTTTCATTCAAACATAGTTACACTACACGGAGGCTTGATAAGAAACGAATTGAGAGTGAAACTGTTGGATAAAGAGGCAAATTGCAATATATCAGCAATAAATCTTACCGACAGAAAGCAACATGTTGATAATCACACATGTATCGACCATATTGCACCTCACTGCACAAGTAACCAACTATACAAAGGTATTTACGATGACGAGGGCACTGGTGCATTCACAGGAAAAATATATGTAAACAAGGGGGCTCAAAAAACAGAAGCATATCAATCGAATAAGAATATATTGTTAACACCGAATGCCAAAGTCCATTCACGTCCACAGTTAGAGATATACGCCGATGACGTTAAATGCTCGCACGGCGCAACAACCGGACAGTTAGATCAAAATGCAATGTTTTACATGCAATCACGAGGTATAGACAAAAAAGAGGCACGAATGCTGATGATGTATGCCTTCGCAAATGAAATTGTATCGAAAATAAAAATAGAACCACTTGCAGCAAAAATAGAAGGTATGATATATCGCAGATTACGTGGCGAATTGTCGCGATGTGCGAATTGTGCAATCAAGTGCAGTTAAATTTTAATAAAATGGATATTGAGAATATAAGATCGAAGTTCCCTATTTTAAATCAAAAAGTTTACAATAAACCCCTTGTATATTTTGATAATGCGGCAACTACGCAAAAGCCGCAAAGCGTCATAGATACCATGAACGAGTTTTACACCATGTGGAACTCAAACGTTCACAGAGGTGTTCACTATCTAAGCAACTACTGTACAGACGCTTGCGAGCATTCAAGAAAAATAGTAGCCGATTTTATTGGAGCAAGGTCCGAGAAAGAGGTGATTTTTACACAAGGCGCCACCGATTCGGTAAATATAATTGCCGATACGTTCTGCCGCAAATATTTAAAAGCAGGTGACGAAATTCTTGTTTCGCAAGTCGAGCATCACAGCAACTTTGTTCCATGGCAGCAGGCAGCTAAGTATCACAATGCAAAATTCGTAGTTTTTGATATGCTTCCGGACGGACGTATCGACATAAACGACTTTAAATCAAAGCTATCTGACAAAACAAAAATTGTTGCGGTAAACCATGTTAGCAACGCTTTAGGAACAATAAATCCAATTAAGGAGATTATTGACACTGCCCATAAAATGAATATTCCAGTATTTGTCGATGGAGCACAAGCAGTACACCATATTAAGTTAGATGTCAAAGAGTTAGATGTCGATTTCTACGCCTTTTCGGGACATAAAATGTATGGACCAACAGGAATTGGAATTCTTTACGGCAAAGAGAAGTGGCTTGAAGATATTCCTCCATACCGCTTTGGAGGAGAGATGATCGGGAGAGTTTACAACTCACACACTACGTTTAACGAACTGCCATTCAAGTTCGAAGCAGGTACGCCAAACTATATTGGTCAAATAGGTTTGGGAAAAGCTGTTGAGTTTATAAATGAAATTGGTTTAAACACTATTTCAGAGGCAGGACAAGTTTTATTAAACTACGCTACCGAAAAATTTTCAGCTATTGAGGGAGTTACGATATACGGCACAGCAAAAGAAAAAACCGGAATTATCTCCTTTCTTGTTGACGGCACACACCCGTTTGATATAGGCGTGATTCTCGATAAATATGGAATTGCCACTCGTACAGGACACCATTGTGCCCAGCCGCTTTTTGACAAAATAGGAATTACTGGAACTGTTCGAGTATCGTTTGCCATTTACAACACCGTAGCAGAAATTGATTATTTTATCGAATCATTAAATAAAACCATAAAAATGTTTCGTTAGTAGGCGGTGTCTCATAATTGCCCAACTGCTGCACTTCTACATACTTCAATGGTTATTGAGCCTGTGCTTCGACCAGCTCAGCAACCATCGAAATACAAGCTCAGTGCACAGCATTCGCAACTCGTAACTCGTAATTGTTCACTTCGGCTTCGCTCAGTGCAAGCGTTGCTAATTGTTTATTGCTAAAGGTATTTGAATAAAAAACGTTGTCCCCTCGTTCTCTTGCGTTTCGTACCAAATAGCGCCATCAATACTTACAATAATATTCTTAACCATTGCTAAACCAAGACCCATTCCACTCGATTTTGTGGTGAAATTGGGCTGAAACATTCGCTTCTGCATATCGGCGGGAATGCCAATACCATTGTCAGATACACTAATCAAAACATTTTCATCTTGGGTTTTCATCTTGATATTTATAAGACCCAAACGCTCTTCGGGTATAGCCTGAATAGCGTTTTTAATAAGATTTGTAAACATTCTGATAATTTGATCCCCATCGGCAACAACTATCAAATCTGTTTTCTTGTCCGTCTCGACAGTTATTTTGACATTCTTAGTTTCTTCAAACAGAGCTACACATGAAAGCGCAGCCTCGTATATATCTATATTTTCATATTGCCCTTTGGGCATTTGGGCAAATGACGAAAATTCGGTTGCTATATTTGATAATGCTTCAATCTGCTCTACCAATATTTTGCACACTCTGTTAAGACGATTATCAAAATCGTAAGCCCTGTCATCCCATGCTCGTTGAAGCAATTGAATATTCAGCTTCATGGGTGTTAGCGGATTTTTTATCTCGTGTGCAACCTGCCTTGCCATGCTTTGCCAAGCGCTCTCACGCTCAGTTTGAGCAAGTAATTTAGTGCTTTTTGACAATTCAGAAACCATTCGATTATACTCTGTAATCAAGTCGGCAATTTCGTCAGCGCCTTCATATTCAATTGGAGTGTTCTGTTTTTTAATATCAAAATCCTGCAACTTTTGTTTAACTATAAGTAAAGGTCTTGTAACCTTATTACTGATAAAAACAGTTAATAAAATACTCAAAAGTATTAGTAAGACGTAAATATTAATTAGAGCCACTATCATAGAAGCCCTATCTTTTGTCTTAGCGTTATCTTGTCCAATAAAGGGTAGATTAACAAATCCAAGAACTGTACCTTGTGAATTAATCAGTGGAATATATGCACTATAATATTTTAATTTACCGATTTTTTCATATATAATCAATTTACTAAGATTATCGTCAGAAAAAGAACGAAAAGCTTCGTAGTTCATCTTAGAACCAATTATATTTTCGTCGTATAAGTCTCTTAATGAAGAGGCTGCTAATTTACCCGTAATATCGTAAAGAGAGATATCAGTATTAAAAACCTCTGAATATTTGCTCATTAAAAATTCAAAATAATCATCGTCGCAATGATTTAGATCTTTAACCATTGCAAATTGTCCGTTCATCTCTTTTGAGACAGATGTGATTTTTTCGTTAATAGCCTCGGTATATTTGTGTTGTGTTATCCGAAAGGTAAAATGAATACTCGCGACTCCTACTACAAAAATTGAAACAAACAATGCCAAAGCCATACTGTTTTGGATGCGGTTTTGAATTGTAGGAACTAATAAAGCCTTTATAAGGGGCAATTTGAAAATTATTGATACAAGTAAAATAATAATATAATATATTACAAACGTATAGGAAAACCATATTGCCATGTCGTAAATATTTACTTTTGGCTCGCAGATAACCATAGTCTGATTTTTGTCAATACGATAAATCAATTGCTTGTACCCATCGAAATATTGCTCAGTAAAAACACCTTCTGTGTTATCTGCCTGATAATCAATACGTGTCCTGTAATCAAAAGTGCCTACTTTTGAAATTAATCTATCATCATAATATATAGCATATGAAAAATCGGTGTTATCAGATTTATAGTCTAACCTATCGTGAAACAACAATGAGTGAAGACTTTGCTTTAACCTATACAACTTATCATCAAGCTCGACAACTATAGTCAAATTTTGTGGTAATAAGCTATGAATAAGGTGGAAACCTATATAACGGGTAGTACCTGTACTACGATACAGGCGATAATAATCGCTGTTCGGGACAAGTAATCCCGATTTATGGGTCCTATTTTCATAATGCTGTCGCCACGGTTGCCATTGAACCGAACTACTGTCAACAAAAACGCTATCATGGGGCATAAAACAAAGTATTCTAACATTGTATAATCTGCTTATCTCGCTAAAATATTGTTTGTTAATATAGTTAGACACTCTAGCAAAATCACTACCACTGTTTGATACTATATTCTGCAATGCCGTGTCTTTACTGATTTGTGAGCTTATCTCGTGTAATTGAAACTCGGTATTCAAATCGTCTGACGAGGTCAATCGTAATGCTGTTACCCTATTTGAGTCAAACCACTTTTTCCCATAATTATAATTAGTCTTAAATACAAAGTATAATGACAACGCTACTATTACTACTACAACAAAAAGGTGGTGATATTTTTTTCTGAGATAAAAAACATACGTAACTAATGTTAAAAATAAAAAGAAAAGTACCTCAAAAACCGATATATTATAAAGATAAAACAAAGAGCCTGCAACAACCACAATGGAGATAAAATGTGATATTGCTATCTGTTTTAATTTATAATAAGTATGTAATAACTTTAGAGACAGATAAGAAACTAAAAGATACGTAGATACAACAATAAGCAGAACTAATAACGCAATAAAAGTATAGCTGTTGACATTTAGTATTTTATAAAGCTCTAACTCGATATTTGAATCTTTTACAACAGCGGTAACATAGCTTGCAATATAAAGCGCTACTAAAGAGATTACTATACCGCTTACAACTAAAAGATATCTATTAATTTCAATTTTTATGCCCTTTTTCTCTTGCCTAAAAACATGTAAATATATAGCTATGACAAACAAGAAAATCCACAAAGCATTAATTAAACTGTCTCCCAAAGTAGAGAACATCATGTCAGAGGCAAATAACTCGGGACTAAACAAATCTCCCTCAAACAAAAACCCCGGAGTGTTGGTAAAAAATAGTATTAACCGCACTAATGTTGAAACTAAAGACGAAATAATAACTGCCCATAACAAGCCTTTTTTAGTAGCTATTAAATCAATAATGCTTGCAATAAATTGAAAAAAGCTGACTGAGGCAAATAAAAAAACCAACAGTGAGGTCCAAATTAAAAAACTCGACCACCTGACACTACTCTCGCCTTCAATAGAAAACAGATAATTCTTATCACTATCGTATATCCGAGTTTCTGAAAGAAAATTTGTAGTTATACGAACATCGCCCGACAAGTTAAAATCGTTTGCAAACTCATCTTCTAAATATTCGTTTTTATACTTATATTGAGTTTTTATAAAACTTAGAACGACAATATCAATGTTTTCAACCCTTGTGTGCAATGATAAATAGTAACTGTGACCAAGTAAAACAACCCTTTGAGAAAACAAGTCAGGATCGAACACTTCAGGCAAAACAATTTTATGGATGGGCCAATGCTTTAGATGCCAATTTTTATATATAGTTAAATATATCTGATTTTGATTCGAATATTGCTCCTTGATGTCGAGGAAATCTTTTGGCAGATATTCAAAACCATTTTCTAAAGCAACTTCCTTAGCGATAGCTAAATACTCTAATGCCTTTGCCTGTTTTGCATGTATTACGGACTCTATATGTTCTTTGTCAATAGAGGACTTTGAATAATAACACCCTAATTTTCCTACAACTATAGAAATAATCGTAAGCAAAACAGTTAAAATAAACGATATTTTTGTTTTACTTTTTTTCACACGTCTGTAATTTTTCTCGAGACTGTCTCAAAAGTTTCATTTTACAAAAAGAGGTAAGGTGGCTCAGAAGTGTCCAAAAGTAGCATATATTTAATTAAGTTACTGAAATTCAGTAATTTTAAGTCGTAACACAAAAGTCCAAAAATATGCTATGACACAAAGATACTACAATACTTTCAGAAATAAAAGGCTACTTTGCCTCATCACAAAAAGCTATTTCTGCAATTTTAGATGAGGCTGTCTCAAAAGTAACATTTAACTCCAAACCCTTAGTACATGACAAAAAAACAATTAATGATGCGTTGAACGCGATGGTGTGAGAGATTTGGGTGTATAGACACAATGCATGCCTCTGAACATTGAAAACATAGCCTGCGTGAATAATGCGACATATTCGGTCGCTGAGCTTGTCGAAGCGACCTTTCATTATAGGTAGCCTATGACTTTGGCTTCGACGGTTGTTGAGTATATCGAAACATAAACTCAGCCGACGTATCACAGTCACTGAACCTGTCGAAGAGTGGTCTTTAAGCGGAGTATTTAGGCTCTGCTCGATTAGTGAGTAAAACTATTTGTTACATGCTTTTCAAACCATTCATTTACAATAATATACAAATAATTTTAAATTTTTGTCATGTACTTAGCTCCAAACCTGAAAATTTAGAGTTTTGGATTATCATCGAACTTTTTTGTCCTACGGACAATTCCACTTTTACATACTTCGACTAAGCTCAGTACAAAGCTTCGACATTTCGACATTTCGACATTTCGACTTCGCTCAATGCAACGCTTCGCTCAATGCAACGCTTCGCTCAATGCAACGCTTCGCTCAATGCAACGCTTC
>DAOOBP010000022.1:0-5378 GCA_035407925.1 Salinivirgaceae bacterium | reverse complement strand
GCTCACTTCTACAAGCTCAGTGACCGAGTGCACCGCCTTTTACACTTCACTTCGATGGTTATTGAGCCTGCCGAAATGCTCGCTCAGTGCATCGCTTTTTAAAATCTATTACCTAAAAATTCAGGGTTTGGGTTTAAAAAAGTCCAATCAATCTTTTTTTAAATTTTATAATGGTAAATGCCGATGCTACAGACACATATCTCAAAAGAGCGATACCGATGTTTGGACTATAGTGTATATCCAATTGGTATAACTTAATTAAAGCGAGCATAAGTAGTTCTCGGTGTGTGAGGTTTTGTGCATTTTCTCGCAATAAAATTAATTATAGTGCATTTCAATTCTTTAAAATGCTGAAAAACAATAAGGTTTGAATATTTTATATAGCAATTTATCGACCCAAAAAATGTTGTTGTAGTGGTTTTGTAGCGGTAAAAAAATTGAAAATGTGAAAAAATGGTGGTAATCTTGTATGAATTTTTTCTCAGTATATCTGACAAAATGCCCCGGTCCCCTATGATATTGTCAAACTACATTTGAGCGCATTTTACGACAATAAACGGGGCGTTTTGTTTTTAAAAAATAGTTGCTGCTAATCAGAAAAATTGAATTAGATTTGTGTTAATAACATATAATATCAATTGTAATTTAAAAATTGTCCAATATTTTTTAAATTTTACATTTGTAAATACCGGTCAAATCGGTATAAGCGCTATTTTCGTTAAGCTTTAAACTGATAAAACAATTAAAACAATGAAAAAACAAATTCTATCTTCTATTTTAATGATTGCAATGGCAACTTCGCTATCCGCTCAAAAAATACCATCAGTTGATTTAAAAACTATTAATGGTAAAATTTACAACAGCTCTTCAATAACAAACAAAGGAAAACCAATTGTCATTAGTTTTTGGGCAACATGGTGTAAACCGTGCATTAAAGAGCTTTCTGCTTTTCACGATAATTATATCGACTGGCAGGAAGAAACAGGAGTTAAAATAGTCGCAATTTCTACTGACGATACCAGAAGTATGTCTCGTGTTGCTCCTTTTGTAAACGCTAAAGGATGGGAGTTTGAGGTGTATTGCGATCCAAACGGCGATTTCAAAAGGGCAATGAATGTAGCAAACGTTCCTCATACATTTTTAATAGATGGAGCCGGCAATATTGTTTGGCAACACAGTGGTTACGTCGAAGGAGATGAAGAGGTACTGTACAAAAAAATATTAGAACTCAAAAAGTAATTAAGTAAACCTTTATTCAATTTTTTTACAATATCATCGTAATTGTAATATCAAATAGCGATTCGCAACCGCTTTCAAATTAAATAACAAAATAGAAATGCGCAGAAAACTACCGACAATAGCTATTGCAATATTGTTATCATATTCAGGCTTTTCACAAGAAGAAGGTGAAACACGAGGTCAGTTCTCGGGAAATTTTCAACTCGATGGTCAAACTTACGTTAAAGATAGTTTATCAGGAGCAGAAGAAGCTCCAGAAGATGTTTTAATTAATGCTTATGGCAATCTGAGATACAATTACGGAAAGCTTACGGCAGGGATTCGTTTTGAGGCTTATTTGAACACACTGCAAGGAATATCAAAAAATTATGATGGAACAGGTATCCCATACAAATTCTTTAACTATAAAAATAATGAGTTAGAGTTCACTGTCGGAAATTTCTATGAACAGTTCGGTAGTGGCATGGCTTTACGTTCTTACGAAGATAAAACTTTAGGAATAGATAATGCTTTTGAAGGAGTTTTAGTAAAACACAATCCTTATAATGGTTTATATTTCAAAGGATTAGTCGGAAAACAGAGACTATTTTTTAGCCAGGGTCCCGGTATTGTTAGAGGAGTTGATGGCGAATTTCAATTAAACGAAGCATTTAAACTTGACAGCATGGAAACTCAAATTACCCTTGGCGGGAGCTTCGTATCTAAATATCAGCCAGATAATAATCCACTGTTAAAGCTACCTGAAAATGTCGCTCTATTTGCTTCACGTTTAAATATTCAAAATGGAGGCTTTACGTTGACATCTGAGTATGCATACAAGGTTAACGACCCTTCTGCCGACAATCAAAACAATTATCAACCAGGGCAAGCCATAATGACTGATATGTCCTATACAGTGGGGAGTTTTGGGTTGGTAGTAGGAGGGAAGTGGCTAAATAATATGAGTTTCAGGTCAGATAGAAACGCTCGTCAGAATGACCTGCTTATTAATTACTTACCAGCTATATCGCGAAATCATACTTATAGTATGGCGGCAATGTATCCCTATGCTACAACATTGAATGGTGAAGCTGGTGTGAAAGGAGAAATATTTTACCGTTTTAAGAGAAATACACTCTTAGGAGGAAAGTATGGTACACTTGTTACATTAAGCTACAGCAGAGTTAACAGCATTGACACAACCAATTTGCCAATGTTCGACTCACTCCGACCGCACTGGAACAGATATGAAACAAAATTTCTTAGCGTTGGAAAAGAGAGGTATTACGAGGATTTATGTTTAGAGGTGCAAAAAAGATTAACAAGCAAACTTTCGAGTATTTTTACAGCACAATATACAGCTTACAATAAACAAGTTTTAGAAGGGAAAGATGGTATGATAGAGGCATTTATTTTTGTCGGCGATTTATCGTACCGCATACGTCCCAAGCATACTCTTCGTGCTGAGATACAGTTTCTTGAAACAAAACAGGAAAACGGAAGTTGGTTAGCGGGGACCTTAGAATATACTATTTCGCCTAATTGGTTTATTGCTCTTATTGATCAATACAATTATGGTAATCCCGAAGGAGATAAACAGTTACATTACTACATGGTTCGTACAGGCTATACCAGGGGTTCAAACAGAATTCAAATAGGATATGGAAGACAAAGTATGGGTGTAATATGTGTTGGAGGAGTTTGTAGAGTAGTTCCTGCATCAACAGGAGTCAATTTTTCTATATCAAGCACATTTTAAAAAGAAAGGGCTATGAGGACTATATATTTGATACTAACAGTCGTTTTTGCAACATTAATGCTGCATTCATGCGATATAATAGAAGGAAATCCATACGAGTTGGGAGACATTGGCGATCCAAACGACACAGCTTCTGTTGATGCCACTAAAAGAGTACTTTTAATTGAATTTACAGGTTTTAAATGCACAAACTGCCCAGAAGCACATTATCAAATTAACTTATTGAAAGTTACTTATGGAAACAGACTATTACCTGTTGCAATTCACGCAGGAACGTTTGCAAGACCCACACAATCACTACCATACGATTATAGAACTCCTTTTGGTACAGCATTACACAATCATATTCTTCCTAACAGTTACCCTATCGGCTTGGTGTCATCTTTGTCATCATCTAACCAAAGCTCTGCAACTGATTGGGCAGGGCAGGTAGAGGAGTCGTTAAAAGTATCGACAAGCCTTACAGTTGAAATTGAAAACAGCGTTGTAAATAGCGATATCAAAACAAATATTAAAATAAAAAATATTAAACCAGAGATTGCATATAACGATTTAAAATTATTTACTCTATTACTGGAAGATTCAGTTGTAGGAGCACAACTTTTTCCGGGTGGTACAACGGTTAACGATTACGTTCATAACCACATGTTAAGACATGGCTTTACTACCAGTCATTTAGGAGACAATTTTGTTTTTAATAACCAAAATGAATTTGATACCGTATATTCTGTCTCTATTGACGAAAAATGGAGAGTTAATAAACTTTCTGTCGTTGTTTTTGTTACTAATTCAGATGATGATGTTTTACAAACCAATTACAAAAACATTGAACAATAAAGAATCAAGATATATAAGGCACGAATTTTGCAACTATAAACAGACTGAAAAAATATACGCTTATGAAACGAACATGCAACCTAAATGTTACACCCAAGTGCATGATTATAAAGCATGTTGGTTTCATACGACCTTAAACTGAAAAAATTATAAACGCATGAAAAAACAGTTACTACTTGCTATTTTTGTTGTGGCGTCGTTCCTTCTCGGCGCCCAAAGTATTGAAATATATGACCAAAATGGAAACATAATTTCGACAGATCAGGATTATGTCACTCAAGGAAATCCAGGAGACTTTTTAGCTATATACTTAAAGGTAAAAAACGTAAGTGCAAATCCTGTAGATGTAAAATTCCGTAAACAAGTTTTAGAAACATTTGGGGAAACAGATATTATGTTTTGTTGGGCGGGAGCTTGTTTACCTTCACATATTAATGAGAGTCCGGGGTCAGTAACAATTCAACCAGGAGAGTTTTCAGCTGAAGATTTGGGGGTTGAAATTTTTCCCGAATCTACACAGGAAGGTATAGCAAGGATAGCAATGACAGCCTTTGATAGTAATAATCCCAGCGATTCTACTCGTATTGTTGTTGTTGCAGACTATTTTGTTTCTATTAACGAAGCTGATAAAATTCATATGAAAATTTATCCAAACCCAACTAATGGCGAGTTAAATATTACAGGAGGATACGGAAAAACAGTAGCAGTTTTTAATGCTATTGGTCAACTTATCTATTCACAACAACTTAATAGCGATCAGGAGTTATTAGATCTAAGTTTTATGAAATCAGGGATCTATATGGTTCAATTAACTGAGAATGGGAAAATAGTAGAAACGAAAAAATTGATTAAGCAATAGTTTTAAGATAAAGTTTTTAAGTTTTCATAATTTTTGTGGTAAAAGTACTCTGCCAATTACATAAGCAGGGTACTTTTTACTTTTATGAAGGTCGCATGGCCACTGAGTTTATAATACCATCTCGACTTTTATACCGATTGGACAGCTACTATAGTCCAAACTTCCGTACACTTATGTTTAAACCTACTCCCAATTAGAAATCGGAAGACTGAATTGTCCTACGGACAAAAAACAGGTGTTAATCCAAAATATGAATCTTCAAAAATCAATCATATTATAAAGACACACTCTTTCCTAAATGTTCCTTAACTCCTTAATGGTTATTTAGTTAACGTCCACCAACCACCAATCGCTAACTACTAACCATGCAACCAATACCCAAAAATAGCATAGACTTTTTCAGTGAACCCTATTTGGGAAAAATCGGTAACACTAAAAAATCTCAATGAAAAATATTTTCAGCATTAGGGATTATTTTGTAGTGTATAAAAATAAGCTTAGTACATGACAAAAAAACAATTAATACCGATTGGACAGCTACAATAGTCCAAACTTCGCTATCGCTCTTTTGGACTATGTGTCTGTAACATCGGTATTTACCATTGTAAAATTTTAAAAAAGATTGGACTATTTTAAAATTACAATTGGTATAATGATGCGTTGAACGTGATGGTGTGAGAGATTTGGGTGTATAGACACAATGCA
>DAOOBP010000021.1:0-28241 GCA_035407925.1 Salinivirgaceae bacterium | reverse complement strand
GTTCAAACGAACGATAGTGAAGTTTGGACTATAGTAGCTGTCCAATCGGTATAACTTTATAAACTTTTAACTTTTAACTTCTAAAGATACAAAAACGTGGAATGTTTTTAAGTCATTCCACGTTTTTTATCTAAAATAAACATTCACTATTTAAAACTAACCTTCTATTGTTATTGGCATAAGTAGCATTAAGACATCTTCGTCCTCGATTTCCTTTTCCATTGGATATAACAAAATTGCCCTTGATGGTTCCGATAGCTCTATAATAACCTCTGAGCCAGACAGATTGGAAAGCATTTCTAACAAGAAAACACCTTTGAAACCAATAGCCATATCTTCTCCATCGTAGTTACAACTCATTCTTTCGTGACCGCTTATAGAAAAATCAAGGTCTTGCGCTGAAACATCCATTTCAGTTGCTGTCAAATTAAGCTTGATAAGCTGTACTGCGGGATTTGCGTACAATGAAACTCGTTTTAAAATGCTGATTAGCGTATTTCTTTCTAAGCTGAGTTTAAATGGATGATCAGTTGGAATAATTCCCTCAAAATTCGGATATGTTCCTTCTATAGTTCTGCAAATAAGAGTCATTGTGCTAAAACGTATTTGCATATTTTTACTATCCATAAGGATTTCTAATTGAGTATCATCTTTAGGAAGCAAATTTTTAAGAAGTCCTGCTGGTTTACGCGGTAAAATTAAACTCGTTTCGACATCTGATTTTACATCTGTGCGTTTGTATCGCACTAACTTATGTGAATCGGAAGCTGCGACAACCATTTGTTCTGGGGAAAATCCAAAATATATCCCCGTCATAATTGGTCTAATCTCGTCATCGGAAGCTGCAAATAGTGTACTGTTAATTGATGACACAAAAGCTTCTGAAGTCATGTTAATTGCAATACTATCTTCTTTTGTTTGCTGTGGAATTTCGGGGTACTCATCTCCATCAATACCCATTAAACTGTATTTTCCGTTTTCACTGATTATTTCAATACTATAATTCTCAGTATCTATGTTAAAAGTCAGCGGTTCATTAAATTCCCTGATTGTGCTTAACAATCGGCGCGCATCAATTCCTACTGAACCACCGCCTTCTGCTGTTTCTAATTCAACAACAGTAATTAAAGTGGTATCTAGATCCGAAGCAGTTATTGTCAGTTCTGTTTCGTTAAGTGTAAATAGAAAATTGTCGAGAGCCGGGAGTGTGTTTTTTGCATTAATTACTCTCACCAACGATTGTAGGTGATTAAGTAAATCGGTACTTGGAATAACAAATTTCATAAGTTTATAATTTTATTGGTTTATGATTATACACAAGCAACACCGTTTATTCTGATTACAGCTTGCATTTAATACATTTTAATAACCCATTTAACTTTTGGGGGTTACAAATTTACCATTTTTTTGCGAAAAACAATGTGTGATTTTAAATTTGTTTTTACACAATTGAGTTAAAAGTTTGTAAAGCCGTGCACTGAGCGTAGCATTTCGGCAGGCTCAATAACCACTGAAGTGTTAAAAGTTTATAAAGCGTTGCACTGCATTGCTCATTGTTCATTGCTAATTGCTAATTGACTACGGGTCTAAAATCATTAAATTGTCGGAACATTAACAAGTAGGTGTGTGTTTGGATAATCACCCAATCGTTGTTATTGTTAAAAACCCACATGTTTGATGGATATAATGATCTCTCCATTGGATCTACGTCCTCTTTTATTTCAGGTATCTCGTAAAAATAGTAGTTCTGAATACTATCTCGTGCATCGGTTAAGCGAATAGTAAACAACGGTGTTGAGTTTCTTACACTATCCTTAACTTCGTCTGAAAACATATCGACAAACATATTAAAGTTCGCTATCTCGAACTGTTCTAAAAATCCTTTTACAGAAAGGGTGTCAAACGAAGTTGCTTTTTGCATCTTTTCGTTATACAATTCATACTTCGCAGCTTCTGGTTGCACAATTGTGAAATTTGCACTTTTATTTTCAATGTAGTCAAACTCTACTCTTTTTATATCTTCGGGTTTTTCACCAACAAGCAGATTGCTTCGCCAATTTTTCTCCTCTGTGCTAAATCTACTCGACAGATAACCCCTAAATCCGGGAATTTCTAAAACATACGGTGTATCTGAACCTTCTAACAACATGTATGATCCTAAGTTGTCTTGAGTTACGCCACCTATATACATTGTTTTAACATTTTTCTTGCCTTGATAAATTTCAACTTTCATTGATTTTGAGGACATTTTTCGCAATATCTCTTCTCGCGCCGACATTGCCACAGGCATCTTAACACGCATTTGAAGAATAGTTTCGAGCAATAGTTGCACAGCATCGTGGCGCGCAGGATATTTATTGTTCAAAACCCATGCATTTCCCACTCTATCTAATGTTACAGAACGACTGTTTTTATCGACAATAAATATTTTTGTTATTGAAGCTGTATCGCGAACATTAAAACTGCGTAATGATAGATTTGAATATTTGTTGTCGAACTTTAACAGGTCAATTGCTCTCGATTTCCCTGCGGGAAGGAATTGCGCAATAATCACAATTGCCAACAGAATAGAGAGAGCAATTATATAGGGTCTAAGTTTTTTACTCATTTTATTACAATTTATTATATTTAAATTATTTAAGCTCTGGTATATTTACGATGTCTAAAAAAACTGAATAGCAAACCCAATATTATTACTATTGCTGGAGGAAAAACAACGTTAATTATCTTCCAGTTAGCCTGTTCTTTAACTACTTTTCCTCTATCGAGTAAACGTAATTTAAGTTTGCGCCCGCGTAGTTTCATTAAATCATAATCGCCTATCAGATAATTTACAGCATTTAGCACAAACTCCTTATTTCCATTATAATAGATGTCTTTAAACCACTTGTCGGCTCCTAACGGATACGGAACTTTGTTTTGATCGACTCTCGAATAGTAGTTCTTGATTATATCTCCGTCTGAAACGACAATCATTGATGTTGGTTTTGATATTTCTCTGTATCTAAAAATAGGGTTCTTTGCTATTTCGTCAACAATTCTATTTTTAAACAGCGATTCAAATTCACCTTCAAGAAGTACAGCTACCGGCAAAGGATACGCCCTAAATGTGTTTGGATTTGGTCTTTGATTAATTATATTCAAATCCACGAGCGAAGGTGTACTAACTGCTCTGGAGTATTCTGATGTTGTAAGAATAATTGTTTTGTCAACTTTTGTACCTGTTCCAATTGTATCGATTGTGCTTGGAAACTCTAAACGTATTTTTCCAACCAAGCGTGTAATTGGCGTATTACCAGAGGGTATAATAACCGGGAAATAGACCCACGGCACTGGATTAAACTGTGGCTCAGCCCCTGCTAATGCAGTGTTTACCGGTATTGGGGCGGCTTGTAGGTCTTGGATAATATTGGGATTAACTCTAACTCCGTATTTAAACAACATGTCGTCTAAATTCAACTCACGTCCGAGAGGCATGGCAGTTGTTGTTCTTGAATTTGAAAGACTATCCATGTTTACATCAATATAATCTAACAGCCAAAGCACTTTGCCTCCGTGCATAATATATTGATCGATAATATATTTGTTCTTATCGCTAATTTTTTTGTATGGTTTTGCAATAATTATGGCGTCGAATTGAGGTCCCCGCACTGTGTCAACTAAGGAAAACACCTGCTCTTGCAGGTCGAGGTATCCTACTTCGTACATTTCCGATAGGCTTACAGCTGCATCGTAAGTTTCAATTCTTTCCAAACCTCCCCACCCTTCTAAGAAAGCTACCGATTTGGGAGAAATTACAGTAACGTTTTTTATTGCGTTTAGCGCTGTATATTCAAGTCGCTCTTTTGCTTCGTTAATAGATTGCTCTATCGGAATATTTGGATTGTCGGAGTTGTTTGAAAATAGATTTACGTGTAGTTGTCTTTCACGGTAACTAACAGTTAACGAAGGGAATACATATTTTTGTACTACTCCATCTTTAGTCTCTGTTCTTATGGTATATGGTCGCATTCCTTTGCGCATCAAATCTTCATATACTTGTCTTCGGTTACCTAAATCGGAGTCTTCAGATGGATTAACGAAATCAAACTCAATTTTCATTGGTGATATTGCACGGAAACCGTTCAATAGGTCTAGGACAGCTCTTTTTAGTTCAACAAAATCACTTGGTAGGTCTCCCTCGAGATATACTTTAAAAAATACCACATCTTCAAGTTTTTCAATTGTCTCTTTTGTTGAGGGATTGATAGTAAATCGCTTATCTTCAGTTAAGTCGATACGAAAATAGAGCCGCGAAGATATAAATGCTATAAGCGTGAAAATCAACACACTTGCGACCAACTGCCCTAATTGCCAACGTTTTAATTTTTTTCTTTCCATCTCAGGGTAATTTTTTTCAGAGCTACCATTTTCGACTTTGTAGTTTTACTTTTGTAAAAAGCAAAAACAAAATCACCATTGATATAAAATATATAATATCACGCGAGTCGATAACTCCACGACTTATTGACAGATAGTGTTCATTTATCCCGATTTGTCGAAAATAAAATCCCACATAGCTATTTCCCGTTAGTGTAGCTAACGAATCAAAAACAACAAAGAAAGTGAAACAAAGTGTCAGAGCTATAATAAACGCCACTATTTGGTTTGATGTTAATGATGATGAGAATACTCCAATGGCTACGTAAATTGCTGCTAAAAAGAAGAGTCCAAAATATGAGCCTATTGTAGCCCCGTGATCCATATTTCCTACCGGACTTGCCAGTCTGCTAACCGAGTAGTAGTAAATTAGCGTGGGTATAATAGACAATATTACAATTGTTAGCCCTGCAAAATATTTTGCCAGGACTATTTCCATGTCCGAAATTGGTTTTGTGAAAATAAGATTCAGTGTTCCGGTTTTCTTCTCTTCTGTAAAAAGACGCATCGATACGGCAGGAACAAGAAATAAAAATATCCATGGGGCGAGTGCAAAAAATGGGGAAAGATGTGCATAACCTGTCTCAAGAAGGTTCATGTTTCCCGGGAAAACCCACAGAAATAGCCCCGTCGATAGCAGAAACACTACTATAACGATATATCCTGTAAGTGAACTAAAAAAACCTATTAACTCTTTCTTAAATAGTGGATACATGGTTTATTGATTTACTCTATTGAGGTGCAAAAATAGCAAAACTATTAGCAATGTGCAATTAGCAATGAACAATGTGCAATGAACAATGGGCAATGTGCAATGTGCAATGTACAATGAATAATGAATAATGTACAATGAATAATGTACAATGTGGCTCACTTTGTTAATTATTAATTAATTGTTAACGCGGGTTGTGTTTTTAACGTAGAGACAGGGCATGCCCTGTCTCTACAACCGTCATGGTACCCACAATTGCCAAAATTGCCACACATACGTTAATTTCGTATCATTCGTATTTCAATTGTTAATTGTTCACTTCGACTTCGCTCAGTGCAAGCATTGCTAATTGCTAATTGCTTTTGTTTTTTGCTTCAAATTCTTTAATTATCTCCTCGAGCGACTTCCCTAAATTTTCAATTAAAATTTTGGTGTCGTTTGCTAATGGGTGGTCGGGATATTTTTCAAGAAATTTTTCGTAATATTCGCGTGCCGCATCATAGTTCTTTTCGTTGTTATCGTAAGTAAAGCCTATCAAAAAAATAACATTACTCATATTTGAAAAATCGGGGTAACCTGATTCTATCTGCTTTAGGTATGCTATGGCTTTAATACCCTGATTTATATACAAAGCGGCTTCAGCGGCTCGATAAAGATATACAGGACTTAAAGAGTCTTGCTTGTACTTTTGCTGAAACTGATAGTAATTATCCATCAGTTCAAACATTTCGTCAGTTGTTACCGTTCGTGTTTTTCTTATACTATCGATAAACATTTCGTGCTTACTAATATTTTCGATGTGACCCTCTCTTGAACGAGTTTTTTTTTGCGAGCACGAAGCTACTACTGTGATTAACAGGAAGATGTAAACTAATTTTTTCATTTGTGTCTGATTGTGAAATTTATTAATGTTTATAAATATTTTGCTCATTTAATGTTTTTATTTCGTTCTGATATTATAACTAACATCAACTTTTCCCTTTGAGATGTCCGATAGTTTACCTCTTAGCATCTTTCTCTTCAGAAATGACAGTCTGTCGGTAAACAGAGTTCCTTCCAAATGGTCATATTCATGTTGAATTATTCTGGCTGCCATTCCATCGAAAACATCTTCGTGTTGTTGCCAATTTTCATCTAAATATTTGATTTTAACAATTGACTTGCGCTGAACATCTTCTCTAATGCCGGGTACGCTCAGACAACCCTCGTTGAAAAACCACTCTTCGCCACTCTGCTCTATAATATATGGGTTTATAAATACTTTTTTAAAGTCTTCGAGTTCGGGATTGTCTTCGGCTGCCGGCTTACCGTCTATCACAAACAGACGTATTGACTTTCCTATCTGAGGAGCAGCTAATCCAACTCCCTCTGAAACATACATTGTTTCAAACATATCTTCAATCAATATATTTAAATCTGGAAAATTTTTGTCTATCTCTTGGGCTTTCATCTTTAAAACTGGATGTCCTGCCACAACTATAGGGTAAATCATTGTTTTTGCTCTAAATATGTTTGTAAAATAATTGTTGCACTTATAGTATCTATTAAATTTTTGTTGCTTCGTTGTTTTTTCGTTGCTCCTGCTGCTATTAACGCTTGTTGCGACATTTTACTTGTAAAACGTTCGTCAACACGTTTTATTGGTATTGACGGATATTTGGCGCCAAATCTCTTAATAAATCCTGCTATATGGGGCTCTATCTCGCTTGGCGTGTTGTTCATCTGCTTTGGAAGTCCTACAACTATGCACTCTATTTGCTCTTTTTGTATGTAATCGTCTAAATAATTTATGAGTTTTGATGTCTGTACAGTTGCAACTCCTTGTGCTATTATTTTCAACGGATCGGTCACTGCAATGCCACAACGCTTTAATCCATAATCAATTGCAAGTATTCGCGACATGTTAATCCAATTGAAATAAATTACCAAACTAAGTACGACTATGAATATCTAACAATAAACTTGCCGCCTTAAACGGCGACATTTGATTACTCAAAACTGCATTTTCAATGTCGGCTATAACCTCTCTAACTTTCGGATTAGAGTAGAACGTTTCGCGCAAAGTTTCATTAATAGTTTCATACATCCAAAACTTAGACTGCTCATTTCTACGCTGATTAAAGAAATTATTCTCTTTTGTCATGTTCATATACGCCTTGATTGTATCCCATATTTCCACCATACCTATACTAAAAAGAGCAGAAGCCGTCATTGCCGTTGGTCTCCAGCCCGATGGACTTAAGGGGAACAGTTGTAAAGCGCTTGAATACTCGGCTTTTGCCAAATTTGCTTTTGCTATATTGTTTCCGTCTGCTTTGTTTATTATCAGTAGATCAGCCATCTCCATTATTCCTCGCTTAATTCCTTGCAGTTCATCTCCTGCGCCTGCCAACATCAACAGAAGAAAGAAATCGACCATACTGTGCACAGCAACCTCCGACTGCCCTACTCCTACTGTTTCGACAAATATTGTGTCATATCCTGCGGCTTCGACAAGGACAACAGTTTCGCGCGTTTTTCTCGCAACACCTCCAAGTGATCCTGCCGATGGAGAGGGTCTAATAAATGCATTGTCGTTGGTCGATAATTTCTCCATTCGGGTTTTATCTCCTAAAATAGAGCCTTTCGAGCGTTGACTGCTTGGGTCAATTGCCAAAACAGCTAATTTATGACCTTGTGAAGTTATTTCGTTGCCAAGCGCCTCAATAAAAGTACTTTTTCCGGCGCCCGGTACTCCCGTAATACCTATTCTGACTGAGTTACCCGAATGAGGCAAGCATTTTTCTATTATCTCATACGACATTGCGATATGTTCGGGCAAATGGCTCTCAATTAGTGTTATAGCCTGTCCAAGCATAGAGCGACTACCACTTAAAACCCCCTCGACGTACTCGTCAACTGTGTAAATTTTTCTTCTACGTTTCCTTAGTGCATTAACTGCATTTGGATTAACGGCTGGCGGTGGTTCAATTCCGGGATTTACCTGTAACGCGCTTTTTTGTTTCTCTTTATCGGGTTTCATTATTTTTCAACGAAATCTTAAAACAAACTATCGAACTGTTTAAAAAACGAGATCGATAGTTTTACTATTCAGCAAATTAATCGATTAATCTGCAAGTGATTTTATTATTCTTTCTCAACAACTCCTCCGATTTTCAATTTAATTTCAGATTGGTTGGGATCGTTACAAAACACATCTATATACTGGGTTTGACGACCACTTCTATTTCTGGTATTGAAACTTACTTTGATTGTTGATTTATCACCGGGTTTAATTGATTCGGTTGGTGGAGTTGATGCCGTACAACCACATCCTGTTTTTACTTTACGGATAATCAAAGGTCTTTTCCCCTCGTTTGTAAATTCAAACTCATGGCTAACAACTTCGCCTGATTTTACAGTTTTAAAATCGTAGTCTGTATTATTAAACTGTATTTTGGGTGCATTTGCCAACTCTTTAGGAGATAGTTTGGAAAAATCTTCTTTAATGACGGCAGTTGCCGAAAGCAAACTGTTTTGTGGCTTTTCTCCATTTAATAAAATTGCCGTTCTATGTACTATAAAACCGTAATCGTCAACTTTACTGGCATCTAATACTGCTTTAAGAACACCTTTTTCGTTTGGTTTTAACTCGGAAGGTATAACTTCAATTTTCAAATAAGGTGGCAATTTGTCAAATCCAATTATTAGACTGTTTTCCCCTACATTAACCACAGGTATTTCGCTTGTAGATGTTTCTGTGTTCAAAACATTCATAAAAGAGAAGTGATTGTTTTGTAGCCTTAAATCCCCCATTAATCGGGGATAGTCATCCTCAATTGTTCTTGGCTTAGGTGTTACAGTTCCTTTTATTGTTAAAACTGTGGTTGGATTGATTCCATTGGAATAGACAGTGATAGTTTTTGCAAACGGACCGGGTCTGCCGGCAGGATCGTATGACACATCAACAAATCCTTTTCCTCCTGTCGCTACTGGTTGTCGAGTGTAATTAGACGATGCGCATCCACATGATGTTTGTACCCGTGTTACAACTAAAGGCTGCGAGCCTGTGTTGCTAAAAACAAATCGATAGTTTGCCCTTCCTGCCTCTTCTTTAATTGTCCCAAAATCGTGTTGTAAGTTGTCAAAAACTATGTTAGGTCCTTCTTGTTGGGAAAAGAGAAGTCCGAAAGAGAAGTTTAAGAGTGTGAATAATATAAAAGTTTTCATTGATATAATTTTTAAGATAAACTAAAGATATTAAAATATTTCTTACAAAAATATGGATTTATCTCTCTTATTATTCTCAAACAAGATATTATTTGACTAACTGTCGCATATCATGTCCAGATGGTTCTTGGAAAACACGCAATTCAAAAGTTTCGATACTTGCTAATAGATGATCAAAAATATCTGACTGTATTCCTTCATAGAGAACCCAAACCTTCTCTTTACTAAAGAAATATAGCTCTAACGGTATCCCTTTTTCTGTCGGCGCTAACTGTCGTACCATAGCTGTTAGCTCGGTATTAACCATAGGGTGGTTTTGCAAATATTCAGTTATATATTTTCTATAAGTGCCTAAGTTTGTCATTCTGCGACCATTAATTGCCAGGTCGCTCGCTACCACATTTTGACTATTGTATTCATCAATCTCGTTCATTCTTTCTGTGACATACTCTTTTATTAGTTCAATTTTTTTGAACTTTTCTAACATCTCCTCTGTACAAAACTTGATTGATGTTTGATCAATTAAGATAGCTCTTTTAATACGTCTTCCCCCTGACTCTTGCATTCCACGCCAATTTTGAAAAGAACCGCTAACAAATGCATACGAAGGGATAACTGTTATTGTATTGTCAAAGTTTTTTACCTTTATATTATTTAAAGTGATTTCGATTACTGTACCATCTGCGTTTTGGGCAGGAACGCTTATCCAGTCGCCTATTCGAACTGTTTTATTAATTGACATCTGTATTCCCGCTGTCAATCCTAACAAACCATCTTTAAAAACTATCATAAGTACCGCTGACATCGTTCCTAAACCTGCAAATAGATAAGTTACAGACTTATTCATAATGATAGAAAGCATTACTATAACTGCCAATACATAAACTATTATTTGGACAACCTGTATATATCCTTTTATTGGACGTTCGGCAGCTGAATCGTAGCTTTCGTAAATATCATTCAGACTATGCAAAAATGAGTTGATAATAAGCGCTATCCAAAAAACCAAGTAAATTCTTACAGCCTTTTGTACCAACAATATAAAGTCTGGAGCTTCTGGAAATACTTGTGGAATACCATAAAAAATAATTAGAATTGGCGCCAATTGACTCAATCTAGTAAAAACTTTGCGTTTAAGCATTATATCATCCCAGTTAGTCTTAGTCTTACTTACTAATCGTGTTACTATTAATGGTATTGATTTTTTTACTATAATGTTAGCTGTGTAGCTTATCAATAGTAAACTAATAAAGAAAATGGCATCGCCAATAAGGTTAGCCCAATATGCACTAAATCCAAAATTTAAGAACCACTGTTCAAGTCCTAATTTCAATTCGATCATTGTTAAAATTTTTATATTGATATGTTTGATGTTTTGATTATACAAAACCTACACGCATTGTAGTCACTCAATTATATGTTGCGTTTTCGTTTCATACAATCATTCTTTTACATACTAATTTATTTTTCAATTTTAAAAATATATCTAACAAGGAGGCGAACCTAAGCTACCCCCTTGTTAGACATTCATTATAATTTTATCACTGTTTTCTTAAAACAACTTATTCAAGCATACTATTTAAAACGGCGATAAGTTGTTGTCCTCTAAGGTTTTTTGCCAAAATCTTTCCGTCTTTATCTATCAAAAAGTTTGCGGGGATACTGTTAACACCATAAAGTCTTCCGAGTGCAGAGTTCCAACCCTTTAAGTCGCTTACATGATATTTCCATGCAAGTTTGTCCTGTGCAATGGCGTTTATCCATGTTTGCTTATTGTTGTCGAGTGATACTCCGAAAACCTCAAATCCATTTCCATGTTTAAACTTCTTATCTTTAAACTGATTGTAAGCGTGTACCACTGTAGGATTTTCCCGACGACATGGTGCACACCACGCCGCCCAGAAGTCTATCAATACTACCTTGCCTCGTAAATCAGATAGTTTTAACATCTCTCCGCTTGGCGATGTCATCATTAATTCCGGAGCTACTTGCCCAACCTGAGTGCCAACATTCTGACCATTTAATGTATAGCTAATTCCAACAAATGCCAAAATAACAAAAACAATTTTTCTCATATATTTATAGTTTTCAATTAAAATCATAATTCAATACCAACGCTTCTCGCTCTCGATATTATTATCCGACAGTAACAAAGATAAATCCTATTTGTTCTACTCTTATATTTTCAAAAAATTAATGATTTCTTAACTTTAGTTTTTATGATTGTCATTTTTAATTCAGTGATTTACGCAAAATATTTCATAACGTAAATTAATCGATACGTGTAATATGCGCGCCTATTTTCTTTAAGCGTGCGTCGATACGTTGATATCCGCGATCAATTTGCTCGATATTGTGTATTTTGCTAACACCATCGGCGCTGAGCGCTGCAATCAAAAGTGCAACTCCTGCGCGAATATCAGGGCTGGTCATAACTGTTGGACGTAGTTTTTGGGCTTTATCTAAACCTATTACAGTCGCTCTGTGTGGATCACACAATATGATTTGTGCACCCATATCAATTAATTTATCAACAAAGAAAAGCCTCGATTCAAACATTTTTTGATGTATAAGTACGCTTCCTCGTGCCTGTGTTGCTACTACTAATGCAATACTTAATAAGTCAGGGGTGAATCCTGGCCACGGAGCATCGTCAATTTTCAATATTCCGCCATCGAAATAGGTCTGAATTTCGTAATGCTGTTGTGACGGGATATATAGGTCGTCACCACGCAACTCCATAGAAATTCCCATTCGTTTAAATACATTTGGTATTATTCCCAAATCTTGATACGATACGTTTTTTATTGTTATCTCCGACTCAGTCATAGCCGACAATCCTATAAAACTGCCTATTTCAATCATGTCGGGCAAGCAGGTGTGTTCTGTGCCATTAAGCTCCTCGACTCCTTCTATCGTCAACATATTTGAGCCTATGCCTTGTATATTGGCGCCCATAGCCACCAACATCTTAGAGAGTTGTTGCAAATATGGTTCACAGGCTGCATTGTATATTGTTGTTTCTCCTTTGGCTAAAACTGCTGCCATAAGAATGTTAGCAGTGCCGGTAACTGAAGCTTCATCGAGCAACATGTACGTTCCTTTCAACTCACCGACCTCAACAGTGTAGGCGCCCTCTTTGATATTATATTCAAACTTTGCCCCTAAATTATTTAATCCAATAAAATGGGTGTCTAACCTCCTGCGCCCTATTTTATCTCCTCCAGGTTGTGGGATATATGCTTTTCCAAATCGCCCTAACAAAGGACCCACAATCATAATACTTCCACGTAAAGATGTGCTTTGCTTTTGGTAGTTTTCGGTGTAAAGATAATCTAGGTTAATATCATCTGCCTGAAAAGTGTAGCTCGAAGCTGAATTTTGCCGAACCTTAACTCCCATGCTACGAAGTAGTTCTATTAAATTGTTAACATCTCTAATATCGGGAATATTATTGATGGTTACTGGTTTCGATGTTAACAAAACTGCACAAATTACTTGCAATGCTTCATTTTTAGCGCCTTGTGGAGTTATTTCGCCTTTAAGCGGCTTACCCCCTTCAACTACGAATGTTGCCATTATTACTTGCTCTTTTTGTTTTGTCTGCGACTTCTATGTTTTTGTTGTGTTTTTGAATTGCTCCTCTGGCTTGATGCTGGACGATTAACCAAATCTCGTGTCTCTAACAGTTGCAAATCGTCGGGTATTTCAACGCTTTTTGGAACATATCGCCTTAAATCTTGTAAAATAGTAGAATCGCTGACAGCGTTTTTATTCCAATTCAAATAGTTCTTTTTCATTGTATTGGCAACCAAAGATATCAGTACTTCTCTCTCTTCACCTTCATATTCCTCTATTTTTTTTGCCATACGCTCAATCAACTTGCCGTAATGTCTTTTATCTATCTCTTCGAAGTCATATTTAACTGGAGATGGTCGCTCTTCTAACATTGCTCTATCGGGCATCGGATAAGGATTATCAACGTCTAATTCATAGTCCGCAATAATCATTAAATGATCCCAAAGTTTCCGTCTGTAGTCAGACGAATCACGCAATCCTGGGTTTAGTGTCGCCATAATAGAAATTAGCGCATGCGCTGCTTGTGTCCTTTCTTGGCGCGATTCTATGGTTTTTATATATTGTGCGTATTGATGGATATATCGCCCATATTCGGGCATTATAAGTTTTTCGCGTTCAGTATTGTAATCCATGTTTTTACTTAAAAGTTTTGTTTTTGATTGTACTGATTATATTAGGTTTAGTTCTCTATTGTTCGGACTATTTTTCATAAAGTGTTGCAAACATAAAAAACATTTTTTAACTATGCAACGGAAACAAACAACTATACGAGTTACGAATTACGAGTTACGAATTACGAATTGAAACTTTTCCCTTGCACCTTGCACCTTGTAGCTTTTATACTTCGGCTTCGCTCAGTACAACGCCTTCTAATTTCTAATTTTAAAAAATCAATCCAACAGTTGCAACCGTGCAAAACGGAGTAAAAGTGTTTTTGTTCCGGTTTCAAAATTAATTATCGCTTTGGTGTTTGTTCCTTCTCCTCTTGTTTATTTCCTTTTGTGTCAGGTTCAATAATTTGCCAATAACCACCTTTTGCGGGTCCAACACGTTGCAATAGTCCCATTACTTTAAGTTTTGCTATGTTTTCTTTGGTTTTTCGCAATGAAATTTGCAACATATTTGACAATTCCTGTGTTGTAATACGATTGTTTTTAGCAATTTCATTTATGATTACTTTTTGGTTATCAGTGACCTTATCAGTGACCTTATCGGTGACCTTATCAGTGACCTTATCGGTGACCTTATCGGTGACCTTATCGGTGACCTTATCTTTTAATTCTCCACTATCCGTTTCTATCTCATAACTCAATTCGGCAAAAAAGCCATAATTAGCAATGGATTTATAGACGGTTAACTCATTGCCTAAAGATTTAGAGTTTTTTATTATCATACGAATTATAAACTATAAATTACGTATTGAACCTTTCACACTTTGACATTTCAACTATGCTCAATGCATCGCTTCGCTCAATGCACCGCCTTTTACCTTGTACCTTTCACCTTCTAATTTCTAATTTCTAATTTCTAATTTTAAAAGAATCAATCTAACAGTTGCAATCTGGCAAAACGAAGCAAAAGCGTTTTTGTACCGGTTTCAAAATTAATAATTGCTTTTCTGTTTGTTCCGTCTCCCTCAATTGATTCTACAATACCCTTGCCAAATTTTTGGTGTAAAACCTTTTGTCCTAAAGGTAAAGTTGCAAACTCGATAAAAACGCCTTCATAATTTTTATCTGCCTGTTTTGTAAAAATATTTAGTGATGGCTTTTGTTCATTAACGTTTTTTCTAAAATCAAAATTGAAGCCCCCTCCGCTACTTTTTTGAAAACTATAGCCTTTTAATCTTGTCCCTTCCGTTCGAGATGAATAACTTGATGTGTGAAGTACGTATTTAGGATCTATTTCGTTGGCAAAACGGCTTAGTTGTCGTGTGTCGAGGCTTCCGTATGTACTTCGTTGTCTCGCCCACGATATGGTTACTTTTCTCTTTGCTCGTGTGAGTGCAACGTAAAACAGACGTCTCTCCTCTTCAATATCCTGCAATCTTCCAATCGACATACTTGAGGGAAATAGGGATTCTTCCGCCCCGACTATATACACACTTTTGAACTCTAACCCCTTAGAAGCATGCGCTGTCATCAACGAAACTACATTACTGTTTTTTTCATCTTTATCAAAATCTGTTAACAGTGAAACATTTTCAACATAATTGGATAGTCTTACCAAATCGCTTGTTTCGTTGTATTTTTCTGCTACAAAATTTCTAACTCCATTAAACAGCTCTTCAACATTCTGCAAGCGCTCCCAACCCTCTCTTGTTTTATCTTCCGACAGCTCCTGATATAGCCCTGACACTCTAACAACATGCATTGCGCAATCATAAGCATCCATCTCTTGTTCAACGCGTTGTAGATTTAATATAAAGTCAACAAATTTTTGTATTCTTGAAACAATGCCCGACTGTATATTTATTTGATTTACAATGTCTGAACTAATTACTTGCCATATTGAAACATTAAGATTTAAAGCAACACTCTCTATTCGCTCGACAGTGTTTTTGCCTATTCCTCTCGCTGGATAATTAATAATCCTAAGCAGGGCTTGATCATCATTGGGATTAACAACCATTCGAAAATAAGCGATACAATCTTTTATCTCTTTTCGTTGATAAAACGTAATACCTCCATATATCCTATAAGGTATATTTCGCCTACGAAATGCCTCTTCAAAAATTCTCGATTGAGAATTATTTCTGTACAAAACAGCAATTTCACTGTAGGGCATTTCCAATTCAGAACTGTCTGACGTAATATAATCTGCAATTCTGAAAGCCTCATCATTTTCTGTTATGGCTTCGCTTATAATTATTGCGGGACCGTAGTCGTTTTCAGAATATATTGTTTTTGGCAGTTGCATTGTGTTTTTTGCAATAAGGCTATTAGCTGCTTGCACTATAGTTTGAGTGCTACGATAATTCTGCTCTAACTTAAATACTTTATGGTCGGGATAGTCGGTTTGAAAGTTTAAAATATTCTCAATTCTCGCTCCTCTAAATGCATAAATACTTTGCGAGTCATCGCCAACTACGCAAATATTTCTGTGCAACTCACACAACTGTCGTATAATACGATATTGCGAAAAGTTAGTGTCTTGATACTCATCAACCAAAATATAGCTGAACTTGTTTTGATATTTTTTCAAAATTTCGGGGAAATCACGTATAAGTATATTCATATTCAACAGCAAATCGTCGAAATCCATTGCATTTGAAGTTCTACACCTATTTTGATATATTTCGTATATCATATAAGTTTCGCCTATTCTATTCTTGTAGTCATGTTCAATACGCTCACTATCAGATGCGTATATTTGGGGCGTTACAAGATTATTTTTTGCTCTGCTTATTTTGCTAAGAATAAGGTTTGCCCTATAATCTTTAGGATTTAACTGTCGCTCTTTAACTATTGCTTTTATCAGGTTTTGACTATCTGTGGTGTCGTAGATCGTATAATTTTTGTCGTAACCAATAAACTCGGCTTCATATCGCAGGATACGCGCAAAAATTGAGTGAAAAGTGCCCATCCATATACTTCTTGCCTTTTCAGGCTCAACCAATTGTGATATACGATCGCGCATCTCTCTGGCAGCCTTATTTGTGAATGTAAGCGCTAAAATTTTATACGGTGGCACATTGTTATGTAACAAATGGGCTATCCTATAGGTCAAAACTCGCGTTTTGCCCGAACCTGCGCCTGCTACTATCAAACTAGGAGAATTATAATCAACAACCGCCTTTAATTGGGCTTCATTCAATTCCTCCAAATAATTACTCTTCATTAGCTTAAATTTGTCTCAAAATATGTAGGACTAACTTGCTTTATAAACATACTTTTGGTTATCAGGTTTATATCAGCATGTTAAACGTTCCATTATGATATATATAGTGTGTTTTTATTTGTCGCAAAATACTCTTTTCCAATGGTTTATTTCAAAAAAAGCAATCGACAAATAAAATATCTAAGTGAAAAATATTTTTACAAAGATACGTAAATTGAGTTGAAAGTTAAAAGCAATCTGCAATTAGCAATTAACAACGCTTGCATTCTGTCGCTGAGCTTGCATTTCGGTGGTTGTTGAGTTAATCGAATCACAAGCTCAATAACCATCGAAATGTCGAAGTGCCGTTTTCAATTAACTGTCTAAAAATCAATCATAACTTTATGTTCTGCAATGCCGTTTGTTGTGTGGAGTCTTATAAAATAGATACCACATGTAAGTGAAGATACGTCTATAACACATTCTGGATTAAACATCTCTGTGTTGTTTTGAACTAACTTGCCAAGAACATCATAAAGCTCAAAGCTACAGATAGGCGTGTTGCTTTTTATGTTAAGGAAGTCGCTTGTTGGATTGGGATAGACTATAACAGAGATTTGCGGAATATCCTCAATACCTGTAAACATATTTGGTAGAAAGTCTTTCCACTGCCATACGTTTTGATAGAGATGTAAACCGGCTTCAGGAACATAGAGCGCACAAGCGTTGGCATCTGTGCCTTTGGGAACGCCAAAAAACACCTCATCTCCTAATGTCACTGAGCGGGGATCTGCTATATGAGAAGTTATAGAAGTTAATCCTACACAATGGGCAAAAGCCATATATCCAATTGATTTTACCGTTGCAGGAATTGTAATTGATATTAAACTACTACAACTACCAAAGGCGGCATCTCCAATTGATGTTACAGAGTCAGGAATATTAATTGAATCTAAAAGAGTACATTTGGAAAAGGCATCACGGCTAATTGATGTTATTGATTCAGGAATAATAATTGATGTCAGATTGACGCTACCTTCAAAAGCTGCAATCCCTAATGAAGTAACATATGAGGAAATGGTATATGATTCACCCTCCCTGCCAGCAGGATAAGCTATTAACATAGTTTTGTCATAGTTAAACAATACTCCGTTTTCGCTACTATATTCAGTATTTTCAGCCTCAACATCAATAGCAGTGAGCGAAGAGCAACGTCTGAAAACTCCATAACCAATTGATGTTACGGATTTGGGAATAATAAGTGAGGTTAAACCTATACACCCTTCAAAAGCCCCATTCCCAATTGAAGTCGCAGATGTAGGAATAATAATTGATGTTAAACTCTCGCAATAGGAGAAGGCGCCCCGCCCAATTGAAGTTACAGTCTCAGGAAGATTAATTGATGTTAAGTTAGCACAATGTGAAAAAGCCCACCAACCAATTGAAGTTACATTATCAGGAAGATTAACCGTTGTTAAATTAGTACAGTAGCCAAAAGCAAAATCTCCAATCGTCGCTAAGAAATTGGGAATAGTAACCGATGTTAAATTAGTACAGTAACCAAAAGCATTCTTTCCAATTGATGTCAGAGAATCGGGAAAAGTAACAGATGTTAAGCCTGTACATTTAAAAAAGGTATTGATACCAATTGAAGTTACTAATTCAGGAATGGTAAACGATGTTATACGGGAACAATAGCTAAAAGCATAATCTCCAATTAACATTATGGAATCAGGAAAAGTGACCGATGTTAAACTATCACATTTTGTAAAAGAACGAAAACCTATTGATTTTACGGATCCAGGAATAGTAACTGAAATTAATCTATCGCAATCGTAGAAAGAGTTATTTCCAACTGCTGTAACTTTGAATGCCATATTATTATGAGTTACTGTACTGGGGATAACAACATTTCCGCGTGGTTCATAATAATCGAACCAATATGGGGGTGTGTTTCTTTCAGTTGATACCTCAACCGTTGCGGGTGTAAGACTTGTTATTTTATAAAAAATACCATTATGCAAAAACCTTTCTCCTACGCTTTGTGCCAAAGTAGTTGTACTTATCGCCAAGACAAATACGGTGACCATTATATTTTTAGTTTTGTTCATAGCTTTTAAAAATTTAATTTGTTTTTCTATTATGCGGCAGCGGGTTAAGAAAACAGTGAGTATCAATAAATTAACGTTTACATATTAAGCAATTAAAAACGCTGATCATCATTTTTTTTACTTTTTTATAATTTTGATTGCTTTGCAGATTTCTCCGTTTACTTTTAGGCAGGCAATTAAAATTGAGGGCTTTTCTGAAATCAAACTATTAGCAAGCCCATTCCATTGTATTGTATGAACTCCTCCTTCCTTAATTTGATGGGTTAGACATTGTATAAATTTGCCTTGCATATCGTAAACGTTTAGCTCTACCATAGCTGTTTTTTCTATTTTATATTCAAAGTTTATATACTCAATAAAAGGGTTTGGGAAACAGCGCAGCTTCGCTGTTTCTCTTTTTTGCGAGTATTCGCTAATGCCCACCGGGTTATCTAAAAAATTACCATTGCCGTCGTTAAAAAACAACTCAAGGTTGTTTTCTAAGTGAACGTACATTATACGCACGATTGCAAAATCGTTATATCCGTTTTCATCAAAATCGGCTGTACAAAAAATACGACCTAACTCGCCAAGATTATCCAAACGAAAAAAATAGGGCTCTGAGAGTTGAAAATTTCCCAGATTGTAAAATATTTCTACTCCCCCAACTGTATCAACCAAACCCTCTTCAATAAGAGGAAAAATTGTAAGATAGGCGATATCGGGTAAACCATCATTATTATAATCATTAATAGAAAAGGGGCGCCCAAATGGTGATGTGATATGATTATCTAATTTAATAAAAATTTCGTTCCCTGTGTTTCGGTAGATATTTACCCACTTTTTATTAAATGCAACACCAATACCTACAATATCAACAAGTCCGTCCAAATCAAAATCGGCAATGTCTCCCATGTTTTTAAAGGCTGAAGCGTCGAGTACTTTTCTCTCAAAACCGGAAGCTCTTGAGTAGTAAATTTCGAGTGATGTCCCAAAAATAACCACATCATCTCTATTATCACCATTCAAATCTCCACACTGTATATCTACTGGAGGGTAATCCAAATTATAGTATTCAGGTAGCGAAAGCAAACCATTTCCGAGGTTATATAACACACTCCATCTTCGGTCTCTGTTCGACATTACAAGTATATCTATAAGTCCATCACCGTTTACATCTCCATAAATAACATAATCAACTCTTCCGGTATTGTTTAACGAAAAATCTTTATAGGTATTAAAATTTCCATTTTCGTTATACCAAATACGAATATACTCTTCAGCAACGCCACTTTGACAATCAGCGTACAAAGTTACCAAATCTGGATAATCATCTTCATCAATTTTACATGCAAAAATATTCTTTTGATAACCGCAAAAACTTTTTGATGTATCGGCAATTACAAAATTTCCACTACCGTCATTCTTTAATATGGTAAATGATACATTTGTATCTTGATACCCTGTTAAGTGACCAACAAGTATATCTACATAGCCATCCAAATCTATATCGGCACAAGTAACAGAAGAAACTCGAATTGGAATAGTGTAGGCGCTTTTGGGTGAGTCAGAATTAAAGCCAAACAGCACAAAAATTAGAAGTGCGTATTTAACTCTCTTTAGCATAGAAATAGTAATATTTCTCATACTTTTTCATTTTAAAAAAGTTAGTAAAAGTTTTCTATTTCCAAAACTACGAGGCTATCGTATTTTACTTTTTTAAGAATAAAACTCTCCTTTCTGAAATGGTGTTGAAAAGTAAGAAAAACAACATTACCGCTTTTTACGACCCTTTTCGGATTTAGAACTAATCAAATATACACAATAAACTTTATCAAAGAATATTTCGGTAATTTTTTTTGATAAAATCATTTTTCACTTTAATTCTGCCTCTCAAGATATTATGTAATACCAATTGTAATTTAAAAATAGTCCAATATTTTCTAAATTTTACAACGGTTCACCCCAGACCCCGTACGGAGCGAAGTTAAAGGATAAATGCCAATGCTACAGATATATAGTCCAAAAGAGCAATATCAAAGTTTGGACTATAGCAGATGTCCAGTAGTCATAATATCGGAGAACTTAAAAATAATTTTGTTTATGGCATAAAAATTGATTATTTTTATCGTATCTAATCTAAATCATTGTTTATAAAAGATTATGCTACAAACAAGGCGTTTGCTCGTACCATTATTACTTTTCCTGCTTTTCTTTTCTTCTTTAAGCAATGTAAATGGTTCTAACATATACAAAGAGCTATTGAAAACTAGAGATTTGATTAATGCAAATCCGGGAGAAGCCTTAAAGATTATCGATTCTCTAAAACTGCTACCCGAGGTAAATGAAAACCAAAACTTAAAGATTCAAATTTATGATTTGGAGAGTCGCGCAGCCTTAATTCTGAAAGATTACAACAAAGCCTACAACTCTTTAAAAGAGATGGACTCGCTGTTATATGCCACATCAGAGATGTCGAGAATAGCAAGCAACTACAACCGCTGGGGCATGTTACTTACTAAAATGGGTGTTTACGAAAAGGCAATGGAGTACCTGTTAAAAGCTTATAAAATAAGACACAATTTGGAAGAATCAGAAACTTTAATTTGCTCACAAAATGCATTAGCCGCACTCTACTACGAAATAAACGAAGGGAATATGGCTAAAGCAGCAATTCAAAAAGCGGTAAGGCAAATTAATAATTCCAATGATGTTTTTTTAAAGGCAATGATTTTAGATAACGCTGGTCAAATAGAAGAGAAGTTTGGACAGAAAGATTCTGCTCTACTCTATTACCATAAGGCAATCGAGATAGAACAAATATCAAATAACAAAATTGGGCATATACAGACTTACCAAAATTTGGCAGGTTTATATATAAAAATGAATATGCTCGATTCAGCTTTCCACTATGCAATGTCGGCTTTAGATTTGGCGAACAAGATTAATGCTCAACAAGATATCGTATCATTGAAACTTACTCTTACAAAAATATTGATAAACCAGTCTCAATTTGACAATGCCGAGATGATGCTTCTAACAGTATATCCAGAAATAGAGAGTTCATTAGATTTAAAAATCAAAAAGAGAGCCTATAACCTATTCACTGCCATATATGAAAACAAAAATGATTTAAAAAAAGCGCTACAATTTGCTAAAAAAACAATTTTCACAACCGACTCGCTAATTACAGAAGACAAAGAGGATAAAATATCTCAATTAACCTCTATTTATAATACGGGAGAAAAAGAGCTGGAAATAGAATTTTATCAAAAAATGCTTATAACTAAAACGCAAAAAAACAACATAAGACATATCATAACAGCAGTAACCCTTATATTGTTAATTTTAATTTTATCGATTATTATATTTCGACTTTACAAAAGGTATAAAAATCAAAAACTTCAATTAAGTTCTGAATTGGAAGATAAAAAGCGTTTAGAACAAGAGTATCAAAGTTTAGAACAAAGACACACATTAATGTCCACCAGCTACGGAAGGATATTGGAAAAAGAGCAAGAGACAAACAGCATTTTAAAAACAAAGGCTGAGTCAATTGATCTATTAAAGCATAATATGCATGAGTCCATTCAGACCATAACCACATTCTCATCTAATATACTGTTAGAAAGTAATATAGACGATAAACAAAAAATGTATCTCGAAAAAATTCACACTTCGGGAAAGGCGTTGGAACGTATTTTAAGCAAAATGATTAAAAGTAGTGGCGATATAATCTCTTCAGCATACGATTTTGATATTTGTGATATTGATATTATCGCTGCCGAAACCACTAAGTTTGCAAAAGGGAAACAGATAGAAAACGATTTTTTGGAGATTGTTTTTTCATTTCCACAAATATCATCATCTGTCAAATTATACTCCAATCAAAAAGCAATTATTAGGGCATTAGAATTTCTTATAGAAAATGCGTTTACCTATAAAAAACAAGGAATAATAAAAATTGGATACAAAGTTGTTGACGAGCAAATCAGATTTTATGTTGATGACAGTCGTATAAATGTCCCTATTAGCACTCAAACCGCTATTTATCAATGGCAAAACGTAGGTTTAACTGACCAAAGTCAACTGAATGACGAAAATTTATCGCCACTATTTCACACCTGCCAAATAGTTCAAAGCATTAACAGTCATTTGAATTTTGAAACCAGTAATACCTGGGGCAATATGTTCTATTTTATCCTACCATTACGATATGACGAAATAACTAAACAAAAAAACGAACAAGTATTCCCAAGTTGGAACGACAAACATATTCTAATTGCAGATGATGAATTTTTAAATTTTGAAATTCTACGAAATTACATAAAACCGACAAATGCTCGAGTAAGCCATGCACGAAATGGGCAAGAGATTTTAGAAATGATTAAGATTTTTAAATTCGACCTAATAATTATGGATATCAAAATGCCACGGATGGATGGTATTGACACTATGTATGAGTTAAAAAAACTATCTAATAAAGTGCCGGTAATAGCTCAAAGCTCGTACGCATCAGCATCGGAAAGAACCAGCTTTATGCAAATGGGTTTTGCCGAGTTTATGTTAAAACCAATAGATAAAACAGAACTGTATCAAGTTGTAGATAAGCTTTTTATGCTTACAAGCTAACAAATTTTTGTTGTTAGCATCAAGTTATCACCTATATAGGCTTTAAGGTTATCGCCGATTTCGATATTGCCTGCGCCTGTGGGTGTCCCAGTAAATATCAAATCGCCGATTTTTAACATTACAAACTTTGAAACGTGGGCTATAATTTTGTCAATATTAAAAATCATTTCGTTACTTTTTCCGTATTGAATTGTGGTGTTATTCTTCTCGAGACCAAAGCAAATTTCATTTGCATTAGGCAGCTGAGTTGTCTCAATAAATTTGTCGCTTATGGCAGTTGAGTTGTCGAAAGATTTGGCAATTTCCCATGGTAGCCCCTGCATTTTGCACCGTTCTAAAATATCTTTTGCTGTAAAACTTACTCCCACTCCAACAAAGTCGTAATATCTGTGGGCAAAACGTTGCGAAATATTTTTGCCTATCCTACAAATTCTATATACCAACTCAACCTCGTGATGTATATCTTTTGAAAATTCGGGATAAAAAAAGGGTTGGTTTTTTCTTAAAAGAGCTGTTTCTGGTTTTAAAAAAAATATGGGATTTTCAGTTGTCTGATTGTTTGGCTCTTTAGCACAATCAGTATAGTTGCCTACTACACATATTATCTTCATTTTTAATGTACTGCTTAAAAACAATTAACAATGTGCAATTAGCAATTAACAATTTGTAGAGGCTGTCAATTGTTCATTGTTAATTGTTCATTGCTAATTGCTAATTGCTTTTAACTTTTTAACTTACTTAACTTTATCTCTGTCAACACTTTTTTAGTAAATGCAGGAAATTTGCTATCCAATATCCAACCATAATAACCTGGGTCAGAGTCTAACACTTCGGAAACGGAGCGACCTTTATGTTTACCAAAATTCATTACTGGCACACCCTTGTCATCGTACACGATAAAGCCAGCAAAATCGACATTTTTATTTTGTGTCGAAAATTTCGATAAAGCGGGTATATCATTAACAACTTCAAAAGACTTGTTACCCCTACCATCGTCGTATGGTACGTTTTGATACATATCCAACTGTGCTTTCAGTATTTCATAAGTTGCACGAGCGTCAGCAAGCGCCGAATGCGCATTCTCTAACTCTTGATTGCAGTAAAACTTGTAAGCTGCTGATAATGTGCGTTTTTCCATTTTGTGAAAAATATTTTGCACATCAACAAATTTACTTCTTCTTAAATCGAAATCAACGCCAGCTCTCAATAACTCTTCTGCTAACAGTGGTATGTCAAATTTATTTGAATTATAGCCTGCTAAATCACATCCCTCAATAAATTGAGCTATCTCTTTTGCAACCTCTTTGAAGCGTGGTGCATTTTCAACATCTTTATCATAAATACCATGGATTTCTGAAGCTTGCGGAGGTATTGGCATATCCGGGTTTATTCTTTTTTGAAAAACATCTTCTTTACCTCCCGGGAAAATTTTTAGCATAGCTATCTCAACAATTCTATCGTTTGAAACGTCTATTCCCGTAGTTTCCAAATCGAAAAAGACCAACGGTCGTCTTATATTGATTTCCATTTGCAGTATTTTTTAATAGGTTTTATGTAGATACGCCATAATATGACATCTCTACAATCACGTAACCTTTTTTGTTATTTTTCTTTATTGTTACCATTTTCATTTCGGGCGAGCACGAGGGTCGTCCCTACTTTTGTAGAGACAGGGCATGCCCTGTCTCTACTTTTAACACTTCGACAAGCTCAGTGCATCGCTTTTAACTTTTAACTTAATTGCTAATCGCTTCAAGGAACAGTTCTCCCAAATCAAACTCTTCATCTGCAAGCATATCGGGAATTATAAACCTGTGATTCAAGGTTTTACATGTTGCTGATTCAACTTTTAGAACATAAGCTCCCGGAAAAATGGCAGCTATGTAGCGTCCACTTGAGTAGTCAATTTTATATTTTCCTACAAGATCATTCGTTTGTTCGTTATAAATAGATATTTGTACACTGTCGGTTTCGGTAAACAGTTGCTTAGCTGATGCTGTGCCTTTTGATACTATCCCTTTAAGTAAATGGATACTTTTCTCTTCGTTTTTAAATACAAGTTGATATATATCGTAACCTCCTAATCCTTCTGGTCTAACATCAGCAACGTATGCGTACCTGCTATTTTGAGTATAACATATTGTGTAATTGTCGTATAAATTATTTATTGGATATCCCAAATTTCTTGGCGTTCCCCATGTGCCATCCGATTGATTGAGTTTTGAGACAAAAATATCATATCCTCCCATACTTGTGTGTCCTTGACTTGCAAAATAGAGACTTTTCCCGTCTGATGAAAACATTGGATAGTCCTCGTTGTATGGTGTATTGATTTGATTTCCAATATTCACAGGCATCCCCCATGAATTATCTGGTAGCTTTATGGACATGTATAGATCTAAGCCCCCTACTCCACCCTTTCTGCCAGATGCAAAAATTAGGGTGTCGCCTGTTGGCGAGAGGGTGGCGCCACTCTCTTCGTCTCGCGTATTCACAGGTGCAGGCAGTATTACAGGACGAGCTCCAATATTACCCTTTGTAATGTCGATCATCATTATGTCTTCGTAAATTTCAAATCTAAGGGGTTTTATAAAGATAAAATCATCATTGGCGCTTTTCCCCACAATGAGATTGTTTTCAGCCGAATTTACTGATTTTGAGCGCATTGAACGTTTCCATTCATTTTGCTTAAAAACAGCATTATGAACATTAACAATACGAGCCTCTTCTAATTTGCTAAATATTCTACGCGAATTATATATCATCCATCTATTGTTGATATCAACGTACGGACAAAAGTCATCGAACTCTGAATTAACGTTTCCTCCAAGATTAATAAACTTAACATTTACGGGCTTTGCCATTAATGATTTGGCATTTTCAAGTTGCATTAGCATCAATTCTGCATCTGCCTTTTCATAACTATTTCTAGTAATTCCTATAAACTTTTCAATATTTTCTTTTGCTTTATCGTACTGTCCAGTGTAACGATATGCCGAACCTAAATCGAACCATACATAATTTGGAACTCCTTTCATTGTTGACGCTTTTTCTAAAAAAGGAACGGCTTTAGCTCTATCGTATGTTAGGCTTAAGTGACAAACACCTATCCTGTATGTATATTCGGTGTTTGTGGAGTCTTGATTATATAAGCGTTCATAAATCTTAAGCGCTTGTTCATAATTTCCTGTTTGGAAAAATTCGTTAGCATCTTTTGGCGTCATTTGCCCGTAAGCCCCTGATGTTAGTGCAACGACAGCAAATAGCATAAAAACTCTAAAAAACATTATAAATAGCTTTAAATTATATCATTTATTGCAAAGGCTTTATATAAACGGTTTTAAAGATTGGTTCATCATCTTCTGATTCAACTAAAGTAATGTTTTCTCTATAACCTGTATCTGCCTTATCAAATCTGACATCTAAAATATATTCTCCTGGATAGAGTGTTATAAAAAATTGCCCGCTTTCATCAAGATCGTATTTTGAGAACAGGTTACCCTGTTTGTCATATACAGTAGCATACACTTTCACAAAATCCATTGTGTATGGTACCGATGAACTTTCATCGCCAATCATAACAAGACCTGCAATAATAATTGTCTTGGTTGACTCTTTGCCGACATGAACTTTATAAATATCTAAGTTTCCTATTCCTTCATTACGCGTAGTCGCAAGGTATGCAATAGACTCATCAGCATTAAACGAAATAGATATATCGTCGAATGGTGTGCTTATTGGAAATCCGTGATTTAAAGGTCTTTGGAAACTTGAGTCTGCCGCATTATAGGTCGAATAAAACAGATCCATACCTCCTATTGAGGAGTGTGCATTTGATGAAAAATGTAGTTTCCGTCCATCATAAGAGAGGGTCGGGAAGTTCTCATCAAATGGGGTATTTATTTGGCTTCCTAAATTTTGAGCGCTTCCCCACGTGCGTCTATCTTCTTTCTCTATTTTGTACAAATCCATACCTCCGTATCCACCTAACCTGTCGCTTGCAAAAATAATCATTGTACCTTCGGTATTTATGCATGCGCCATGTTCAAAGGCAGGCGAGTTTAAGTCGGCGGGAAGACGCTCTTGAGAAAGAAGTTCATACTTTCTCCCTTTTCTTGTAGCCATTTTTATGGTTTTGCTTGAATAATAGCCGTCACAAAAAATCATCAACATATCACCATTAGGGGCAATCCCGACAACCTCTTCATGATCGGTAGTGCTAATTTCTAACATTCTTGCCTTACCCCAACTATCGCGACTTGCTTCGGCAATGTATATATCGTTAACATTTGTTGCCAATTCGTCAACATACCTTCTATTACTTGTAAAAAAGAGTTTTTTTCCGTCAGAAGTTACTAACGGTCTAAAATCGTTCATAGTAGAGTTTACAGCGGTGTCAAGAAGTTCAAACCTAACGGGTTTAGGTTGGTTTATATACTCTCTAGCATTATAAGCCATATCAATAAGCCTTTCGGTAGAGGCGAGTATATCTCTGTCATTACCATATATTTTATATTCGTACAGAGACTCAACAGCTTCTGTAAATTGATAGTTAAACATATAGGCTTTTCCGAGATAGTGTAGGGCTTCGTGGGGAAAATTATTATGTGAAACAACAAACTCTAAATATGGGATACCTCCCGTTTTATTTTTATTTGTCTCTGTATAACAGACACCTATCCTAAAGTTTATATTTATGTCTTTTTTATTCAATTCGTATAGCTTCAGATAATTCTCTAAAGCAAAGTCGTAATCCTTTTCACGAAAACCAAATTCGGCAT